>JAZFQE010000196.1:0-3135 GCA_036444955.1 Gemmatimonadales bacterium | reverse complement strand
TCGTGACCTTCTCCCACTGAGACTGCTCAACGAGAGTCACCTGGCGCCTCCCACCCTGGTTCGCATTATTCAAGATGCCCCGCTGCGCTACGAGCGTTGCACGGTCCTGAGGATCCATCGGCCCCCTGTGGGCCTGCTTGATCCAAATCTTTTCCAACTTACCGGTTTGGCTCAATTTTCCACTTCGGGTCAGGAGAGCATCTTGTTAATGCAGGCTGCCAGCGTGAGATCCATTTGGGTGACTCCACTGCAGTCCTGTTGCCAGTAAGGTGATTGGTGTCCATTTGTTTCATCAGCTGCGGCTGCGCTCGAGGCAGCAATCTAACAAAATAGGGAGGAGGGAGGAGGGAGTGTGTAGGTTGGGGAACGAATAAGGGTCGAGTTATCGAGCAAGTTGCCAGGAGGCACATATGAACGAGGAAGTCTTCGATATGGAGATTAGAAGATTCTTGAAAAAGGTGGGCATCAATGCCCACACGGAGATCCGCCATGCGGCAGAGCAGGCCGCCGGAGTCGGGAAACTGGACGGCGTTGGGAGCGTTAAGGCCGCAGTCAAGCTGGAGGTGCCGGAACTCGGGCTGGATCTCACGATAGATGGCGAGTTGAAGTTGGGGTGAGGGAGGAGAGAGGAGGGAGGGGGGAGGAGGGAAGGCGTGGCCTGACCCGCCGTCCCTCCTACCCGCTAGCCCTCAAGCCTCCGGCCAGAGCCAACCGAATGTACCGGCGGTCAAGCCGGCGTAGACGAGCGCATCGATCAATTCCTTGAAGGTTCCCTTCCAACTGCGGGAAAACCATATCGATCCCGGAATCGAGGCCGCTCCATAAGCCAGGAAAGACACCGCCGCTGTAAACTTGAATACACGCATGTACTGGGTATGGGGGCCAAGAACTCGGCTAGCGATGTAAGCGATGGCTGCAGTTACTACCAGTTGGAAGACAAACATTGTCCCGATCTTGCCGCCCATGGCCGGAAAGCCTGAGGGCGCAACGTAGAGGAATCCGACGGGGCCGTCGTTGAATTTCTGCTGCACGGCCGCGTCCTTCATCTGCTTTTTGTCGGGCACATGCGGGATTGCATACTGACCGGGCTGCACACCGCCATTACGCATTGTCCTCATGACTTCATCTTCGTTGGGCAAGCCCTTCCAATCCCAATTGTGATGCGGTAAAACCGCCCAAAGGATGAAGCTGGCCACGAAGACCAGAACGGTCGCAATTAGAATGGGCAGCAAGAGGGATCCGAGCGAAACCATAGCGTCCTCCGTGAATCGGTGAGAGGTGCCAAGATAAGTTTCGGTTCCCCTGGCCGCCAGATTCAATAGTTGATATAGGACGCCGGCACGCTAACATACGATCTATGGAATCGATCACCATTTCGATGCATCCCATCGACGATGCGAAATGCGAGTTCCACCTCAGCACGCCGTTGGGGGAAACGCGGGCGCACTATAGTACGGGTGATGATTGCTCGGCACATCCTATTGCTGCCGCGGTGTTCACGGTTCCGGGGATAACGGAAATCGACGTAAACGGTGCGGTGTTGACGGTAACCAAAAAATCGGAGACGTCGTGGATCGAGCTCGAAGAGCAACTAGCCTACGCCTTCGAGATGAACGCCTATTCTACTGCACCTCCCGCGAGCCACGCGGACCAAGCGCTCAATGACGATGAGCTATTCGAAAAGGTGGCAGAGTTCTTCACCAGCGAAATAAACCCCACTGTTGCCGCACACGGCGGCAAGGTCGAACTCATTGATATTGAGAATTCGATGGTGATCGTCCGTATGATGGGTGGCTGCCAAGGCTGCGGCATGGCTAACGTGACGCTCAGGCAGGGCATAGAGGCCGGCCTCCGCAAGTCGTGGCCGGTGTTAAAGGGGATCGTCGACATCACGGATCACGCTTCGGGAACAGACCCCTACTTCACAGCCGAGAAGAAATAGATCGATGCGGGGCGTACTGCGTCCCCGGCTGCTCCTTCTGCTACCTACTTCCACATACCGCACAGAGGCATTCGTCGAGGCGGCCCGATCGGTGGGCGCCGAGCTGACAGTGGCCTCGGAGTTGCCCAGCACGTTTGAGCGTGAACAGCCCGAGAATCTGCTGACCCTGGACTTCAAGAACCACGAAAGAGCAGTCGCCCAGGCCGAAGAGTTCCACCGGAAGATTCCTATTACTGCAGTGCTCGGCGTTGACGACGACACCACCGTGCTCGCCGCCGTCATCTCGCAGCGGCTAGGGCTGAAGCACATTTCGGTGGAAGCAGCACGAGCCGCGCGCGACAAGCGGATCCAGCGGGGAGTTCTCCGGAAGAGCGGGGTTAAGATCCCTGATTTCGAGGTCCATCACATACGGGACTCGGTCGACGCGACCCAGGTCGGCTACCCGGCTGTTATAAAGCCAGTGAATCTCTCGGCGAGTCGGGGCGTCATCCGGATCAACGATGCCGCCGAGTTTGAGAGCGCGCGCAATACGGTAGCGGAGATCATTCGGGATGCGGTAACGGATTCGGAAGGTCCCGAGGGTCGTTACCTCATAGAGCAGTTCATTGCCGGACCCGAGTTTGCGATCGAGGGTGTGGTCGTAGCCGGGAGGCTGCACGTGCTTGCCCTGTTCGACAAGCCCGATCCGCTGGACGGACCGTACTTCGAGGAAACCATCTACGTGACGCCGTCGCGATACGACGAGGAAGTGCAATCAGCGTTGGTTGGCTGTGCGACGGAGGCTGTGCGCGCGCTCGGCATAACTACCGGACCCGTGCACGCCGAGCTCAGGTTCCGCGAAGAACCGTGGGTTATCGAGGTGGCTGCCAGGTCGATCGGCGGCAGATGCAGTCGAGTGCTCGAGTTTGAACCGGGGCGCCGATCGCTAGAGCATTTGCTGATAGAGCTCTCGCTGGGGTTGAGCAGCGACGTGCCTCGACGATCGCCGGGAGCGGCCGGCGTCATGATGATTCCGATTCGGACTGAGGGAATTCTGGAGGATGTGAAGGGCGTTGCAGCAGCGTCTGACGTAGCTGGGATTACTGACATAATTATCACGGCGCACAGGGGCCAGACGCTCATACCTCCTCCGTACGGCTCTCAGTATCCGGGTTTCATCTTCGCTCGTGGAGCATCGGCCACGTTCGTTGAGG
>JAZFQE010000195.1:0-5529 GCA_036444955.1 Gemmatimonadales bacterium | reverse complement strand
ATAGCAAGTCAGTCGCGCTGATCCGAATCTCGGCCGGCTCCTCGGCCGCTTCTTCAATCGGCTCCTGATCTTCTTCAGGTTCTGCCGCTTCCTCCCCCTCGAATGCATCAGTCTGCGGCTCCTCCTTCTCCGGCTCCTTAGGCGACTTTTTCGACCTCCTGGGCCGCAATGCATCAGTCTGCGGCTTCTTCGCCTTCTTAGGCTGCTTTTTCGCCCTCCTGGGCCGGTCGGAGGCCCCAGCCAAGAACTCCTCCAACCGATTTATCTCGGCGGTACACTCCGCCAACTGTCGCGCGACCTGTTCGGTTACTTTAGTCAGCTCTGCCTTTAGATCCTCCCACGCAGCCTCCTCGTACTCACCAACGTCATACCGCAGCTCGGCCTCCGCCCACGTCTCGTGAGCAGTCCTCTCCTCTTCCAGTAAGGCGTCACGCCGCTTGTTCACGCGCTCCAAACTCTTCTCGAGCTGATCCGAAAACTTCTGGACCTGCGACAGGATCGCGAGAAGCCGCCGCTGATAATCCTCCCTTACCCGGTCTTTGATTTCGTCAGGAGTTTTATCCACGTCCCGATCGAGTTTGTTGAGCCAGGCTTCTAGCTGCCGGCGCTCCTTAAGCAGCTCGTCTAGCTTCCCACTCCCGTCAGGCGCTTTGCGCTGCTGCCTCACCATCTACCGCTCCTCCGGATCTACAGGGCACCCGGGATAGGGTCCGCTGTATCCCTCTTTCCTCATGTGTTCAATCCGCTTCACATCTTCCGCGGTGAGCGGGGTCACCTTCCCCAGCTGCCGTGCGGTAAAGAGGATCTTAGCAGTATGCTCCAGACTCTCCATACGAATCAGCGCCTCCTCCAGATCACGGCCGAAAGTTATCGCCCCATGGTTAGCAAGGAGTAGGGCATCATGCCTCGGAATATACGGTTCGATCCGGTCCCCCAACTGCGCAGTGCCAGGTGCGCCATAGGGAACCAAAGGGACCCATCCCACCTGAAAGATAGTTTCCGGTAGGATACACGCGTCAAACGCCTCGCCCGCTACACCAAACCCAGTTGCAGTCGGCGGATGGGCATGGACGATCGCGTTCACGTCTTGCCTCAGCCGGAACACCCGGAGATGCATGTCCAGCTCTGAGGTTGGTGTACGATGGCCCCGGAGCTTACAACCTTCAAGATCCACCTCCACAATATCGTTCGTCGTGATGTCAGCCTTCAGGAGCCCGCTCGGCGTAACCATCAGTCGACCTTTCCCGCTGCGCACAGTCACGTTCCCGTCCTGACCAGCAATAAGACCGGCAGCTGCGAGCTTCTTACAGCATTCAACGAGACTGCGAGCTAGATCCTGTCTCACTCGGCTCCGTCACACTCAAAAACCGTCCGACCGCCCACCAATGTACGCACCACTTTCCCGCTCAACTCCCAGCCGGCAAAGGGGCTGTTTCGGCTTTGGGAGAGAAAGGCAGAAGGATCGACCTCCCAACGCCGCTGCGGGTCAAAGAGCACAACGTCGGCCGCCCCACCCGGCACCAGAGAGCCACCAGGCAGCCTGAAGGCACGGGCAGGCATGGTGCTCATGCGATAGATTAGAGCAGACAGGCTAAGTGCCTTTGTATCAACTAGTTGCATGATTCCAATCCCCAGTGCTGTCTCCAGGCCCACTACACCGAAGGGAGCATCGTCGAACTCGCGTTCCTTGGCCTCATAGTGGTGTGGTGCATGATCCGTGGCGATCAAGTCGACGGTGCCATCCTTGAGCCCCTCAATCACGCTGGCCACATCCTCACTTTCCCTGAGTGGGGGACTCATCTTGGCATTGGTGTCATATCCCTCGCAGGCCACATCGGTGAGGGTGAAATGATGCGGCGTGACTTCGGCCGTGATATTCGCTCCCCGTTTCTTTGCCTGGCGAATGATCTCCACGGACCCGCTGGTGGAAACGTGGCAGATGTGCACGTGTCCGCCCGTTAGCTCGGCGAGGAGGGCGTCGCGCGCTACGATGATCTCCTCGGCTGCCGCGGGAATGCCCTTGAGGCCCAGACGGTTCGAGACCAGTCCCTCGTGCATAGCTCCGCCGCTAGCTAGCTCAGAGTCTTCGCAATGATCAACCACCGGTATCTCGAAGCTCCGCGCGTATTCGAGCGCCGTACGCATCATATGGCTCGAAACGACAGGTCGCCCATCGTCGCTGACCGCAACCGCCCCTGCGGCGACGAGCTCGCCAAACTCAGAAAGCCGCTGGCCCTTCTGCTCGAGTGTGATCGCGGCCATCGGATAGACGCGTGCGGCCCGCGCGGCGGTTCCCTGCTTGACCACAAAACCCACCGCGGCCTGGTTGTCAGTCACAGGGTCGGTATTCGGCATGGCGCAGACGCCGGTGAACCCGCCTGCTGCTGCCGCGCGCGCCCCGGATGCTATTGTCTCCGCCTCCTCCATTCCCGGTTCGCGGAAATGCACGTGCACATCAATGAGCCCCGGCGCCACGACCAGGCCTGACGCGTCGATAAACTCGCTACCGTCGGGCAGTTCAAGGTTTTTCCCTACTTCAGCCACTTTGCCGTCCAAGACGAGAACGTCGGCCTCGGTATCGATTTCCAGCGACGGGTCAATTACTCGTCCACCCCTAATTACAAGCGGTCGCTCAGCCATCAGATCCCCTAGCAGCCTCGGCGAGATCCCCGCGCCCGCCGGACAGCAGATAGAGCACCGCCATTCTAACGGCGATTCCGTTCGTAACCTGCTCCAGAATGACACTGTGAGGCCCGTCGGCGACCGCGGAGTCGATTTCAACTCCTCTGTTCATCGGCCCGGGGTGTAGGATCAACAGATCCTTGGATACGCCCTCCAGACGTCTCGCTGTAATTCCGAAGACGCGGTTGTATTCCCTGAGAGAGGGAATGAACCCGGCCGTCATGCGCTCGAGCTGAAGGCGGAGGATGTTCAATATGTCAGCCCACTCGATCGCCTCCTCGACCCGGCTGAACACTTGAACGCCGAGCTCCTCTATGCCCAAGGGCATGAGAGAGCGCGGACCGCAAACGCCGACTTGCGCGCCCAGCTTGAGCAAGCCCCAGATATTGCTCCGCGCGACCCTGCTGTGGAGGATGTCCCCGCAAATACAGACACGCAGCCCGGCAATAGCCCCTCTGCTGTCCCTGATGGTGAGCAGGTCGAGCAGCGCTTGAGTAGGATGCTCGTGCTTGCCGTCGCCGGCGTTGATCACGTTCGAGGGAATTCGTTCCGCAAGAAATTTAGCCGCGCCGGAGGACGGATGGCGTATGACCACCATATCGATCCGCATCGCCTCCAGGTTCCGAGCCGTGTCCACCAGGTTTTCGCCTTTCTCGACGGCGGAACCCGCTGAGGAGACATTCACCGTGTCCGCCGATAGCCTTTTCTCGGCAAACTCGAAAGAGATGCGTGTGCGCGTCGAGGCCTCGTAAAAGAGATTGACAATCGTCTTTCCGCGGAGCGTGGGCACTTTCTTGATCGGTCTTTCGCTCACCTCCTTGAAAGGACCAGCGGTATCGAGAATAAGATTTATCTGTTCGGGGGTTAGGTACTCTAGACCCAAGAGATCCTTGCCGAGTTGCGGGTGACTCACTAACTGTCTCCGCTCACCAGTTCCACCACGTCCCGACCGTCGATTTCCCGAATCAGCACGTCGACTCGATCACCCGACGTGGCTGCGACAGTCGCGCCCACAATATCCGCCTGAATCGGAAGCTCTCTTCCCCCTCGATCGACAAGAACGCAAAGTCCGATCCGCGCCGGGCGGCCGAAGTCCGTAATCTCGTCCATCGCCGCTCGGGCAGTCCTCCCCGTGTACAGCACGTCATCGATTATCACGACGCACTTACCGTCCATGTTGGCCGGGATGTGCGTTTCGCCGATCACCGGTTTGGGACCGATAGTCTCGAGATCGTCGCGATAAAGGGTGATGTCGAGGGCGCCACGAGGGACTTCGTAGGTGTTTGTTGAGATGAGAGTCGCCAGACGCTCCGCTAGCTCTACACCCCGCCGCTGGATACCTACGAGTATGAGGTCTTCAACTTGCGCAGTTAGCTCAACGACCTCGCCCGCCATACGTTCGAGCGCCCACGCGATTGCGCGGGCGTCCATTACGGTGTCGACACGGCCGGCGGTCATCGTCGACGGGCAAGTTATGTGGAGGCAACTCGCCCGTCAACGACCACTGGTGTCGTTGGAGGCCTGCCAGCCAATACTTCAACGACATTATTCATTGCAAGGTTGGCCATTGCCGACCGGGTCCAGTCAGTGGCACTGCCGATGTGAGGGAGGGTGACTACCCGCGGATGTTCGATCAAAAGTCGGTTCACGTTTGGTTCGTCGGGGAAGACATCCAGTCCGGCACCGCTCAACTTCCCGTCGCTCAGCGCTACCACGAGATCCGCTTCAACAACGAGATCACCACGTGCAGTGTTTATGAGCAGCGCACCTGGTTTCATCATCCGGAACTCAGCCTCACTAATGATTCCCCGTGTCTCCGAGCTGAGCGGCAGGTGGAGCGAGATCACGTCGCTGCTCGACAGTAGCTCAGCTAGGTCGACGCGTCGCGCACCCGTACCGCGCTCCAGTTCTGGTTTGGATGAGCGGGACGTGTAGTGGATTTTCATGCCGAATCCGCATGCTCTGCGGGCTACCGCCTGCCCTATCTTGCCAGCCCCGAGGATACCGAGCGTGGCTCCGTTCAGCTCCAGGCCCAGCAGCTGGGTAGGGTGCCATCCTTGCCAGCTCCTCGACTCGATCAAGTTGAACCCTTCCTTCAGCCGCCGAGCGGTAGCGAGAAGGAGGGCAATCGTAAGGTCCGCAGTGGATTCGGTGAGGACATCAGGCGTGTTCGTAACCGTTATACCGCGTTCCATCGCTGCGTCGAGATCCACATTGTCATAGCCAACGGCAAGGTTGGCCACAATCTTGAGCTTGGGGATACGGTCCATTTCGACAGTGCCGATGCGCCGCGAGAGCAGCGGAACGATCGCAAGGAAATCCCCTCCCGGCGTTACCTCATCGACCGAAATCCATGTGATCGAGAGGTCTTCCGCGACTGGTTTCAGGAGTTCTTGAATTTCCGCGGCGACAAGAACCGGCTTATTCACTTGAGGGTTGGCAAGAAGGAGCTGTTCAATCTATAATGCGGGTCGTTCGGGAGAGGTGTCCGAGTGGTTGAAGGAGCCGGTCTCGAAAACCGGTAGGCCTTTACGGGTCTCGTGGGTTCGAATCCCACCCTCTCCGTTCCCGCGCCACCGCCGCATCGCCTGCTGTGCAGAGTCAGCAGCAATCCTTCGCGGCGCTAGGAGGCCGGAGACTAACCGCCACCCGGCCTTTTCATTCGGTGCTTTCCCCTAATGGGTTCGATGGTTGCCTGTCGATCATGGCACCCGCCGTACAGTTTCCCCCTTCTCGCCACTAGCCAGCAGCCGTTCTGCAAAATCAAGCCGTTCGTTCAGCTCTGCAATCTCTTCGTGCAGGGTTCTGTTGTCCTCATACAATTCGCGACTCTCATCCATGATCGCC
>JAZFQE010000194.1:0-10029 GCA_036444955.1 Gemmatimonadales bacterium | reverse complement strand
CTCATACTTCAATATACACCGCGGGCGCGAGAGCTTTCCCAGCCAAGCCCCGCGCCCGCGGCCACTCTCTTGCTCCCTATTGAGAGCCTACTCGCCCGCCGACTCAATCTCCATTGGAGTGAAGCCGATTACCTGAACTCCGGCGCTTCGAGCGATATCCATCGCTTCAACCACCTCTTGGTAGAGGCGGTTACCCGCCGTTTTTACAAACATCAGTTTGGTCGGGCGGTTATCGTAAATCTCGTGCAATCGGACGTCGAGACCGGACATTGGGACCGGCTCCGAATTGATTGCGTACCCTCCGTCTGCCAGGAGCTCGAGAACGATCTGGTTGCTCGCGCTAGTCTCCTCCTGTTGCTCCGCCTGCTCTTGAGGCGGAAGCTGGATCCTCATGACTTTCCGCGATAGCGACACCTGCATCATGAAGATGATGAGCAGCACGAGCAGTACGTCGATCATCGGAGTCAAGTTCATGTCCGCGCTGTGACCAGAACTTCGGACGCCCATAGCCATAAAGCGTTACCTCCGCCGCCGGGAGCGAACGGGTTGCTCTGTAATGGAAGCCAGCACCCTCACTCCGGATCGCCGGGCTATTTCGATACTGGGTGCGACGACGGAGTATTCGAGGTTGGCATCGGCCTTGAAGTACAGGATCTTGTCGGTGGTCCTGGTCCGGAAGACCCTAGTTAGAATGCTTTCAAGCGAGTCGTCCTGGGCCTGCATCGCGGCCGCCGACACAATCGGGGCGATCGCTCCGGTTCCCGGATCCAGGTAATAGCGCCCGTTCAGGTCGATACCGAGGACAACGTCACCCTGATCTTCCGGCGCTCCCTCGATATTCCTCCCCTCGGGGATCCGCGCCTGGAACCCCGCCGAAATGATCGGTGTGACGATCATGAAGATGATCAACAGCACCAACATCACGTCGATCATAGGCGTGACGTTGATGTCCGAGGTTACTCCCCCGTGGCTCGCACCAGGCTGCATCAGCGCTGTCCTTCTCTATCCCGTATAGCCGCGACAGTCATTTGGTCATGTGGTCGGACTTGCCAGCTTGCTGGGTCTTGAACTCCTTGGTGAAGATCGAGCGTCCGAATTCGCTGCCCACACTCTTGATGAGAAAGTCGATCAACTCCTTCGACGTGTAAGTCATCTCTACGGTCAGATTCTCGATCTTCGTAGTGAAGTAGTTGAACAGCCACACCGCCGGAATGGCGACGATCAACCCGAACGCAGTTGCAATGAGCGCTTCAGCAATGCCGGCTGAGATCGCCGAAAGGCCGCCTGAACCGGTGGCAGCCATTCCGGTGAAGGAGTTCACCACTCCCATCGTGGTACCGAGCAGACCGACGAACGGTGCCGTGGCGCCGACGGTCGCCAGGACGCCGTTCCCCCGGTGGAGTTCTGCCAGCAGGATCAGTGTTTGTCGTTCAACAGCTCGCTCCGCCGAGTTGATATCAGCAGTGGTAACGGTAGCCCGGTCGCTCAACAGCGGCTTGACCTCGGCGAGAGCCTCACCCAACACGCGCGCCACGTGCGAAATCTTGAAACTCGTAGCCAACTCGATCGCCGAATCCAGATTCTCCTCGCGCAGGAACCGTGCAAACTCCGGCGCGAACTGGCGAGTCTCTTTGGTGCTCTTCCTGATTTTCCACCATTTACCGGCGGCTACACCCAGAGAGTACACTGACATGATGGCAAGAACGAAAAGGACACCCCTGGCGAATGCGCCTGACTGGTGCCACAGCTCTAGTAGCGAGAATTCCATAACAGATATTCCTCCGTAGCTTCCCTAAGCAGGTATCAATAAAGGGTACACAGAGCACCAAAAGTTCCGCTGCTCCACCCCCGGTTAGCGGGTAATTCCAAAGGTGATCGGCTGTTGCACGAGGACTCTTACCGGTCTACCTCTAATGCGGCCGGGTCTATACAGGCAGCGCATCAGTAGGTCGCGCGCCGGTCGTTCAAACCCACGGTGGTCGGCCCTGATGACTTCCATCGTATTGCGCTGGATATGACCAGTAGTATCCACCACGGCCTGTATCACAACCGTACCTTCTATGCCAGCTTGCCGGAGGAGCTCGGGGTACTGGAGTGGCGGACAGGAGAGCCGTTCCGGCCGCTCGTCCACCACTGCCTCCAAGAACGTCTGGCTCAGGTCCACCGGGCCGGATCCACCCTCCACGCCGGAAAAGATACCGCCCTCGATACCCTCGCCCGTAAAGTCGCGCGGATCGAATCGCTCGTCGAGATTTATCGGGGGAATTTCCGTGGGAATGAAAATCGGGGCTGTTACAACCTGGAACCCCTTGGGCGGCGGATCCAGACGGGCTATTACCGGTTCGGGTTCGGGTTCGGGCTCATCGTCGGGCTGCTCCATGAAGATTAGCATGGTGTCCGCCGCCACATCGTCGTCACGCGCGGCGCCGGTCATCGTGGCATTGACCGCCCCATAGATCAACACCCCATGTATCACAAACGAAACAACGGTGCTCGGCAGCCGATCCTTCAGGGGTCTCTTACGGGGGTTGGAAACAACCAGATTATCGAACAGGGGACTACCTCCTGATCCCTCGCCTGGGTTATTGGGTTAACGAAAATCTACCATTCTATACACGCGTTCGCCTCGCAACACCCTCTTGCCGACATTACAAAACGATTACACCACATTATCTATCCGTGAACCCAATCCGGTCCACGCTAAACATCGGCGTTTCTCGGCACAATAACTGTAAACGTCGACCCGCGCCCCGGCCGGCTCTTGGCTGTAATCGTTCCGCCATGCGCTTCGGCGATCCACCGGCCGATCGCTAAGCCCAGCCCAGCTCCCGGCCTTCTTCCGGTACTGCTTCGAGCCGGATCCACCCTCCAGAAGCGGTCGAATATATGCGGCAGATCACCCGGGGCAATACCTATGCCGGAATCTCTGACGGTCAACACCAGTGACTCCTCATCGGTGCTCCACTCGATAAAAATCTTGCCTCCCCTCGGAGTGTACTTCACCGCGTTCGCCAGGAGATTCATGATGAGTTGCCGGATCCTACCTCGGTCGAGCTTTACTAACACCGGATCCTCCGGTAGCTGGACCGTCACCGACACTCCCTCCTGCTCTGCGAGCAAGCTCGCGGTCTCTGAGATCTCTGACATTAACTCTCTCAGATCGATGTCCTCAAAATGGAGTGGTGCTCGACCCTCGTCAGCCCTCGCAAGGACCAGAAGAGACTCGAGAAGATCGGTCATACGGTTTACTTCAACGAGAGTTTCTTCCAGAACTTCGAGAACGTCAGGTGTCGTATCCGGATGTGTGATGGCCCGCTCGACGCCGGCGCGCAAAATCGTGAGCGGCGTCTTCAGCTCGTGCGATGCATCTCCGGTGAAACGCCTCAGACTCGCAAAACTGACCTCGAGGCGGGATAGCATGGCGTTAAGAGTTGCGGCTAAGCGCCCCAGCTCGTCGCTCTCCTGAGGCATCGGCTCGGGCAACCTGCGGTGCAGGCTCCTGCCGTCGGTAATCGCCTCGACCTCGTCCACCATGCGGTTAACTGGCCGCAGCGTCCGGCCAACCATGAGGTTGCCGATGAGTATCGACGCCGCGAGTATCAGGGGCGCCATCAACCCCATGGTGGTCAGCAGTCGTTTCGGCCCCAGCCCCAGACCCGTTGTTGAGAGAGCAACCAGCAAGCCGCGGACACTGGGGCCGGCGTCCTCCACAGGACGGATATAGTACCGCAGGCGGCCCACGTCATTGCCCATCTGCACAAATCCGAGCTCGCCGGCGGATCCAACAGATGTAGCTTGTTGAGTTAGTATCTCGGCCTGTCTGAACGGAAGGCCTCGCACCGCATCCGAGATGTGGACCGCGCCGCTCCGTCCAACGATTACTACAAAGTCGGGGAGCGCTCGGAGCTGGCTAGCTACGCCCGCGGCGAGAGTTGCGCTGGAGTCCGCCGGGCGAGCAACAACGATCTCGCCCGCTGTCTCCCACGCTTCCCTCAAGATCAGTGCGACGCGGTCCGATTCCAGGCGGACCCGCTCATCGAGCTGATCCCGGCTGTCGGATCGTTGGGCCAGATAGATGCCGACGCCGAACGCCACCATGAGGGTCCCCAGGCCAAACGAGAACCCCAGCGCAAGGCGAGTTCGGATCTCGCGCATCTACTCCCTGATTACGTACCCGACGCCGCGGATAGTATGGATCAGCCTTGTCTCGAAAGCATGATCCACTTTTTTTCTCAGGCGGTTGATTACGACGTCGACGATGTTCGTCCCCGGATCAAAGTGATAACCCCACACGTATTCGGTGATGAGCGTGCGCGACATTACCCTACCCTCGTTGCGCGCTAAATATTCCAGCACCGTATACTCCTTGGGAGTCAGCTCTATGGATTCACTACCTCTCCTCACTTCGCGGCTGCCCGTGTCGATCTGCAAATCCCCGACCCTCAACACCGGGGGCGCCACGCTCTTGGGACGTCGGATTAGGGCCTCAACGCGAGCCAACAGTTCCTCGAAGGCAAACGGCTTGGTTACATAGTCGTCAGCACCGGTGCGCAGTGCTTGGACCTTTGATTCCACTACGTCGTTGGCGGTCAGCACGAGCACGGGGGTGGAAACGCCACGATCGCGAAGTGTGCGGAGCACTTCGACTCCCGAAAGCCCGGGCAGCCTGAGATCGAGAACTATCACATCGTAGATGTCGGTGGACGCACGCTCTAACCCCGTCGATCCGTCATCGACGAGATCAACCTGCATGCGGTGCTCCTCCAGGCCGCGCTGGACATACGACCCTACGGTGGGATCGTCCTCAACTACGAGGACCCTCATCTCTCATCTTCACTCGGCGGGAGGATTGACCGGCAGAATCACTTTGAACAACGCTCCGCCGTCGGGCGGCGACTCCACCAATATCCTGCCGTGATGCTGTTGGATGATACCGTAGCAAATTGACAGGCCCAAACCCGTCCCATGGCCTGGCTCTTTTGTTGTGTAAAACGGCTCGAAAATCTTGGTCATGTCCTCAAGTTGAACGCCCGGACCCGTATCTCTAATGCTTACCACAACCTCGTCCGACCGTTCGGCATCGAGCCCGGTAGTGACGGTTATCAGACCGGATGTCTCGATCGCGTCAATCGCGTTGATCAGGAGCGCAAGGAGCGCCTGAATCAGTTGTTCGGCATTGGCGCGGATAATCGGCAAGCTTTCCTTCACCCTCAAATCCAGATCAATCTTGGCAAATTTCTGGTGATGCCGCGCCAGAAAAGCTGCATCTTCTACAATCTGATTTATCTGCACCGGAGACTTCAGCTTCGCCTTCGGTCGCGAGAAATCCAAAAGTCCATCAATAATCGACTGACAGCGTTCTAACTCGGAATTGATTATGGTGATGTACTCGTCGAACCACTTATGAGATTGAGGCGGTAACTCCAGTCTCCTGCCCGAAATAGCTTCAACGCAGGCACCGATTGTTGCAAGGGGGTTGTTGATCTCGTGCATGACACCCGCGGCGAGCTGTCCTACGGCCGCCAGCTTTTCAGATTCGGCCACCCGCTGGTACATCTTCTTCCAATCGCTTATGTCTTCACCGATCGTAATAACGTGCGTGACCTCCCCATCGCTGAGGCGCATCGGAATCTTCGAGATGCGATAGTGTCTCGCCTCATCGGAAGATCGTGACGGAATTTCCATCTGCTGCACTTGGCCCGTCTCAAAAACTCGATCGAACTCGCGCAGAAGACGTTGTTTGGGCTGCCGGTGGAGCACGTCAAAAACCGTCCGCCCGATGGCTTCCTGGCGCGAGACGCCTTGAGTTCCCGTTTCACGTTTAAGGTTCCAGGCCTGAATTCGGTAGTCGCGATCGATCACATACAGTCCGTGCGGAAGCGAATCAACGACCTTGCTGATGAATTTGCGCTGATCTTCTATTTCCCTGGTTCTGAGCGCGATTTCGCTGGCAAGGTCTTCATACAACTCGATCGAGCCTAACAGAGGAGAGATGAAGCCAGCTACGAGAGACATGAGCGCGTGGATGGCAACTTCGTCGGCTCCCTTGGCTGATTTTGCTTCCAGCAACCCCAGTCTCTCGCCTTCGTAATCGAGTGGGGCGTGAATCCAGCCCTCCTCGCCCGCATCAACCGCCCCCAGCGAATCCGCCAGGACGGCGCTTGCTGGCAGCAGATCACCGGGGACCCGGTCACCTACCGGACCAATTGCGTGGAAACCAGCTCCGTCGGGCGTTCTTACCCACGCCCTACAACCCGCTAACCCGAGCCGCCTCTTGAGCACACTGGTGACGCCCTCGAGAATCTGATCGGAGCCGTTCAATGTAGCCAGGCATGCCGCGACCTCCGACAACGCTGCAATGTCCAGGCCTTCCACAGTGGCCGACTCAGCGGTATCGCTCTGACCCTTGACCGACTTATCCTCTTCGGACATCAGAAGCGTTCACCCCAGCAATCGACGAGACAGCTTGATAGCGGCCACTCCATCAAAGATTCTCAAGCTCCTTGATAAGCTCAGTATTAGCGCGCTTTTGGCCTAACTCACTCTCCGCGTGTGACCAGCGAAGAACGCCCCGCCGGTCAACCACGAAGTAGGATCTGCGCGAAAAGAACTGCTCCTCCAGCAAGGTTCCGTAAGCCCGGCACACGTCCCTCTTGAAGTCGCTCAACAGAGTTACAGTAATGCTGTTCTTTGCCCTGAATTCTGTGAGCGTAGGCACAGAGTCCACGCTTATTCCAAGCACCTCTGCATCCACCGCGCCGAAGTCGGTGAGACCGTCAGTGAAGTCGCAGAACTCGGCTGTGCAGACACTCGTGAACGCCAGCGGAAAGAAAGCCAGAACCACATTTGACTTGCCGCGAAACTGCGACAGTGTGACATCCCCGTCGGCGGTTGACGGAAGCGTGAAATCGGGCGCCTCGGCTCCGATTGACGGGCCGCTCATGTCGCTGCTCCTCCAGTCACTAGACACTCCAAGGTTTTCAGTCGAAGTTTAAAGAAACGGCAGCTACCGGAGAAACCCAATTTGGGCTCAGACGGGCTTGGCTGCAACTCGCAATCGGTCCCTACGACGAATAAACGGGGAATTCACTCCCTGAACCCGACCATCTAGGAGATGTCTTATGGCACACAATCTTCCGGACCTCCCGTACGACTATGATGCTCTGGAACCTCACATAGATGCCAAAACTATGGAGATTCACCATGGCAAACACCATCAAGGGTACGTGACAAAGCTCAACGCGGCACTCGAACAACATAGCGATCTCCAGGACAAGAGCGTGGAAGAGCTCGTCAGCGACCTCGATGACGTGCCCGAGGAGATTAGAACTGCCGTCCGCAACAACGGTGGTGGGCACGTCAACCACTCTCTGTTCTGGTTGGTGATGTCGCCCGACGGCGGCGAACCGAGCGGCAAACTAGCGGATGCGATAAAGGATGCGTTCGACGGCCTGGATTCAATGAAAGAAAAGTTCTCGAACGCTGCGGCAACCCGTTTTGGCAGTGGATGGGCATGGTTAACCGTGTCCGGTGGGTCGCTCGACATAATGAGCTCGCCCAACCAGGACAATCCGCTCACCCTCGCGAGGACTCCGATTCTAGGGCTCGATGTGTGGGAGCACGCCTACTATCTCAATTATCAAAATCGGCGACCCGACTATATCGCTGCTTGGTGGAACTTGGTCAACTGGGAAGAGGTGGCACGCCGCTTCAGCGAAGCGGAGTAGTTCAGCTGACAGAGCTGTTGCCGGTCGTCAATTGAACTGATTCCACAGGAAAACCCACGGTGGCTCATTCATAGGACGCTTCTTTGTGCGCAAGCCTGAACCTGAACGTGAGCCCACCCTTCACTTTGGAGTGCCACGTTACTGAAGCGCCCGCTGGTTCAAGTTTGTGAAATTGCAGTAAGCCAGCCTGGCACCAAACGTCTCCAACCATCGCCACCGGACCTGATGACCGATCGCGACAGCTAAGCTACTCGGCAGGGGCACTAAAAGGTTTAACGAGGCAACTACGTCTTGAGGACGAGAGCTTATAGCATCGAACAAATCGCCCAACCGTTCCATCCACTCACGCGCTCCGGGAATGTCGTCAACGAGCGTTCCCGCCGAGTCCAGCATCGATGCCCTTTCGGGGTTGATCCCAAACATTATCTCCCGCGGCCTAAGGCAGAAACCATCGACAACGCCCTGAACAAGAGCAAGGCGAGCGTAGGGGACGACTTCGGGGTCACTCACTTCGGAAAACGCACCTAACCACTCCACGTCCTCCATCAGGTACGGTGCGAGATAGATCGCTTCTTGCATGAGCTCGGGGTCCCACACGGCGTTGGTTTCCAGAACACCCAAATCGTTGAATTCGGTAATGGCGAACTCGTCACGAGAGGTCCTCGCTATGAAATGACCCACCTCCAGCGCTTCGCTAAGCGCGCGTCTAGCTGTCTCAGCGTTCCTGATGGTTCCTCCAGCTAGCTGGGCGGCATATGCAAGGTTCTCCCTCACCCTTACCAAGGCTGATTCCGTGTCTTTCCGGCTATGCTCCCGTAGCGCGACCAGCAAGTTTGTCTCGGCATACAGACCGAAGTGATTGGATTGAATAGAGGAATCCGAAAGACTCTCGCGGGGCCAAATCCCTGATAACAAATGCCTGCGTACCGCCTGTCGCCAGGTCGAGAGTTCAATTCGTGCATCGGGCCTACTACCGGCGACCATAATCAAACTGTCGGCCCGGATGAATGCGTGCTGTCTTATAGCCAGTATAATTTCGCGTTGCCACAGGGGCACGGAGACTAGCGCTACTCGTGGGAGGCGGAATACCCTCTCACGCAGGGAATCTAAATCTGTCTCCTCAGCATCGATGTTGGCGAACGAACTGACGGCTCTGATGCGTGGCCAACCTCTCCTCGATGTGCTGGCTATTACTGCGTTCCGCCAGTCGACAGCGGCTTCGTTAATGCGTACGGACCGGCCAGCGGACATGTCGACCGTCCAGCCGATCACCCACACTGACACAAGTGCCGCGATGCTCGGAACTCCAGCCGCGACCACAAAGGCCGTTCGCGGGAACGAACGTTGAGAAACGGATCGACTTAATCCCGCTTGCGCCAACCAGGAATTTACGACACTGGCGGCGAGCACCTCTGGCTCTCGCTTACGAATGAAGGGAACACTCCTTTTGTATCGGCTCCTGAGATAGGCCGTCGAAACCCAGAGGCCTCCTGCAGCGATCAATATCAGGTAGGTAGGTAGAAGAACTAGGTGGAACTCAGTCCAACTGAAGACGCCGGTATCGAGCCTACTGACCGAAAGGAGATGTGTCGCTGTGGCCAAGTGAAGTGAAGCTATTGAAGTGATCATCGAGGAAACTATTAGAACGCTCACGAGGCAACGCTGCTTTGTAAGCCGAATTAATCCCGCAGGATCGACGACTGCGTAGGGACCGCGACCGTTTATCAAACTCTCGGTGTCATTAAAGAAATCCAACGCTGCTAGCGACACGATCTTCCAAGGATACCCCGAGCGTCGTGCCCATCTGACTTGACCCGACAGCTCCCAGGCCCGGATGCTAAGTAGCGGAACGAGAATGAGTGCCGCTGCCCAGGAAACGAAATAAAGAAGCATCCATACTGCGAATGCCGCTCCGTAGTGTGCGTTGTTCGACGTCGCAAATGGACTTTGGATCGCGGAGAGTAAGTCGGCAAACCCAACGATGTTGCCGACACCAGTTGACAGGTAGAGCGCGAAAACCGATACGAATGCCAATGCTCCCAGGCTCCTGAAGAATAGTCGACTACGGGCTCGCAACTCATGGAGGCCAGACGGAGGCCATTCCGCCATTTTAGTTTCTGCACCGTGCAGAGCACGCCGTACATCTTCGGCTGTTGGTCGGTCTACCGGCTCCTTGGACAGCGATAGATCGATGATCTCAATCGCTTGGGGACTGAGATCGGGTCGTTCCTGCCCAACACTCGCCGGTTTATCTCGCAGATGTGAGTCTATGAGTTCGGCCGGAGACTGAGATTCAAAGGGC
>JAZFQE010000193.1:0-5602 GCA_036444955.1 Gemmatimonadales bacterium | reverse complement strand
TCCCCTGGGCCACCCGCCACGGCTCGAGGCGAGCCGAGCAGCAGGCACATTGCTGCTAGAGCCAGAGACCGCTTCATTGTATAACCTCCTCCGTCCGTCGGGTCGACAGAACGATCTGCCGTTCGACACCAAATTCGTCGATAGCCACGATCACTTGGTGTGGCCGGATTTCAGCAACTCGGAACCGGCCCAATTCCTTCCCCACAAACAACTCGTAACGCACATCCTCTATAGTGTCGATAACCACCGCGACACTTCTAGCAGGATAGACCGGATCGTACAGAACTGTCGTCACTCTGATATCAGTTACCCGAGGTCTATCCGATCCTCCGGGCCGAACCAACGAGAGGAAAGGATCTCTTTCCCCTCCCCGGTACCTAAACACTTCTCTTATCAATTGAGTCGTGTCCTCTGCGGCTTGGCCTAACGCCTCCCCCTGCTGCCTCCGAGCGGCCGCCGCGGCTCCTGCCGACACTGCTGCAGGAGTTCCCGCCGCGGGTTCCGGTTCATCGCCGCCACAAGCAAACCCCGCGAGCACAAATACTCCCAAAACCCAAACTGTGTTAACGCGATCCACCGCCAGCTCCCGAGGTGGCTTCATCTTGATCCCCGCGCTTGACGAACGTTCGGATCATCAGATCAGCCTGCAGCGCGGCAACTGTCGTATCGCGGAAGGCACTCGTCGTCAACTGGCCCGCCGGCACCACCTGCAACGAGATATCGTACGGAACCATGATTCGTGCCAGCGACGCTACGTCCGAGAGAAATTCGCCGATCTGGTCATAACCTCCAATCACCCCAAGTTGGTACCGCAGCACCCGGAATATCTCGTCTTCGGAGGGCGGCTGGGGTGAGAAATTTACAACCTCCACACCCCGCAGATTTGCCCTGCTGGTGATGTCGTCGATCAGCTGGGGGAGGTCGTTTGGGTCCGGCACGAGCTGACGCATCAGACCAAGATTGGCCCGATAAGTCTCGATTCGCTCCTCCAAGTCCTCAACCATACCCCCTTCCAGCAGCGCGACAGCCGAATCTACTTCAGCCTGGAGCGTATCGATTCGCAGCCTTTTTTCTGCGGCTTCCGCGACAATCGGGGTTCTCCAATACATCCAGAAGAGAACGGACACGGCTATCGCAGCGCCGATGGCCAGGCCCAACGCCTGTTTTTTCTCCTTACCACTCATCGCCATGGGCTACTGCCCTCCCACGGTAGAGAGGACCGGCACGGTCGCGAATGAATCGGACCGCCTGAACGTCACGGTAATCGAGAAGTCGAGCACCGAACGGCTCTCCTCCTCGATCATCGTTGTCGCGCCGCCTACCACGTTCGTCAGCCAACTCGATTCATCCAGTCGCCGCAGGAAACCCGTGTAGGCCTGCATATCGGAGGTGCGTCCGGTGATCAGCACCTGGGTCGGGGGATTTTCTTCCACGTCTTCATCAAGGCCAGGTGCAGCAGGCAGGTAATCAACCCCGACCAGCCACGTGAACTGTGGCAGGGCCAGCGTGATCGCTTCCATAATGTGCGGCCACACGTAGCGCGCACCGTCGATTTCGCGGATCTTGCTCAGTTCGCTCTCAAGAGCTATGAGCAGGCTGTCGGACTCCTCCCGCGCCTCGATCTCTTCTCGGAGATCGCGCCGCCTGTCCTCCAGCTCCGCGAGCCGAGGATTGAGCTCCCCGAGTGTGCCCACGTCCATAGCATAGAGGACGCCCATGAAGGTCAAGGACACAACCCAACTAGCGACAGCGCCGACCAGCAGCGGATCCTTGACGTGCTCGAGCAGTTCCTTGAAGTCGGGCAGCTCGAACCCGGGCCTCGCGGCGCGGCGCTTCTTCTTCGGACCGGGCCGAAGGTTGATCTCGATGAAATGCACACTCATAACGGCACTCTAATCGCTAATCAGCAGCTGCATGTCCACGCGCCCTCAGTGTCTCAGCCCTAGGCCGATGGCCATTAGGAGAAGCGGCGCCACCTCGTCCAACTCTACGTTGTCGAAAACGCCCTCACCCACTTTGAGTCGCTGCACCGGATTCACTACTTCCGGCGAAACACCCAGCCGCGTACCGAGCGCATCCACAATACCAGATATCCGAGCACCGCCCCCCGAGACGTAGAACCTCTGAACAGCACCGGCGTCGATTCCCGCTGTCTGAAGAAAGGCTGCAGCTCGCTCAAACCCAATCGCGATTTCCTCACCTCGCGTGGCAACGTAACCTGCCAACTCAGGGGCAGCGTCCGCAGCACGAAGCATTTCGTCGGCCTCTTCGGCTGTGATGCCCCGGTCTCTCTGTAAGTCTTCTTTGAATTTCCGCGTCCCAATGGTGAGGTCTCTCGTCAACAGGGGGACGCCGTCAATCACAAAATTGATGTTGGTGACCTCGTTACCGATGTTCATGAGCGCCGCCACACCGTTCATCGCTTCGGGGTAATTGACGGCAAAGCCATTGTGGAGCGCAAAAGCGTCAACATCGACCATATCGGCTTGCAGTCCCGCGTCCGCCAGCAGCGTAATCTTGTTCTCAACCAGCTCCTTCTTCGCCGCCACGAGAAGCACATCCATTTGCAGCCCGTCGGCGTCCGGATCAAGGATCTGGAAATCAAGCTCCACTGCCTCTATATCGAAGGGGACATATTGCTGAGCCTCCCAGCGCACCACTTCGTAGGCTTCGCTCTCTTTCATCCGGTCGACTTGGATCTTCTTGATGATGACATCACGACCGCCGACCGCGACGTTTGCGCCCTTGGTCTTGACTCCAGCCGAGCTGAGGAGGCCTCTGATTGCCTCCGCCACGACACCCGGGTCCATCACTTCTCCCTCAACAATCGCATCGGCCAACACGGGTGTGGTGGCGACCTTGGTTAGTTCGGGCTCTCCGGAGCTGTGATCGACAACGGCCAGTTTGATCAAGCCGCTACCGATATCCAAGCCGACCGAAGATTTTTTTCCACCAAGTCCTAAGAACGCCATATCTTCGCTTGCCTCAACGAGATAAGAGGATTTTGCAGCACACTACAGTAGGGCCCACCCGACTCTTTGTCAAGCTTCTAACCTACTTCAACCGAGCGCAACAAGTGTTTTGACAGCAGGCACTTACGCGATCCATGACCCCCTAATTCATGGCCACCCAACTGCGCTCCAGCAGCCGCATAATTCCGGCCGCCCGTGTCAGCGCGCGCCAGACAGCGCACCCTGAATACTGGATTGTGCCGCGCTCCAGCCGTGATGCCCGGTCGGGATCCGAGTTGGCTGCGCTGACACCCCCCACAATACTCGCCCCCGCTCCCTTGAGAACCAGGATGCCCGTCACAAATACGGGGCCTACGAACTCGAAACCTCCCGACAGCTCCAAGTCGCCCTGCACCAACAATACGCCCTGACCGCGTCCACCCGCTAGCCTTGTTCCCTCGGGAGCGTAGATGACGGGGAAGTAAGACGCACATGGTGAGGCGTCCCGTGGGTCACCCCAGTTCCTCTCGTCGGCGGTTGAGCACCGTCCGCCTTCCTCAAAGGAAGGACCCACCTCAACGTATGGCCCGCCACCCACGACCTTCGAGGCCCTGGCGACGAGGTCTGCGAAGTCCACGCCATGCCACCGCAGTGCAGAGTCCGGCGAGGAGTTACTGAAACTTATTCCACCTCTCGCGCACTCAGGACAAACCTCGATCTCGACGTGGGAACTGTCGACAATGCGAATCGCGGGGAGGTCACCGGTGGAGTGGGGACAGCCAGTCCAGCCCGCCGGGTCGGAGTCACGACCACTTATCACTGCGGAACTGCCGATCCAGATCGGCCCAAACACTTCCAACGCGGCTGCAAACTCAACGTCAACCGGTTGAACGCGCGCCAAGACGCCAACCGTGTGGCGTGCGGCGAAATCGGCACTAAACCCCTCGGAAGCCACGAAAAACAGTTCGTCATTCAGTCTGTGGACGCTCGTCCGGAACCAGCCCGAATTCGCCCCAACAGGGCCAGAGTAGGCCGTGCTGTCACCAACCAGCATTCCCGAGTAGGCGCCTCGCTCCCAGCGTGCGAGCGTCAGCTCCGCTCCGGCCTCAGCGGCGGCAGTCGCGCGTCGGAACAAGACAGTATCACCACCGATTCGCCGTTCCCAGGTGGCAATCAAGAAGGAGCCCGCCACGAGCAGCCCCACTACGACGATCGCAAAGATTGCGGCAGCTAGGGCAACCCCTCGCTCTCCAGCCAAGTTGCCGTCCAGCAGGTACTTAAAAGATCGGATTGTTGCGCAACTGGACACCCGTCGACAGCCGATCGGTGAGAAAGTTGACTGCGCCACCGGACGTGTGCACCCGGTACTGCGAACGCCCGGTGACGGCAATCGAGATCCGCGCGATTCCGGCTCGGTCGCTCGTTTCTTCCCCTCGGCCGTTTAAGTACTTGAAGTGGATCCCCGAGTCCGTGAGCGGGCCCACAACGGGCTGTGTGCGTGTCCAGCCCCCCCCGCCCCCCCGGCCCCCCCGGTCCCCGCTGGCTATCCGGGACCGTTGAGTCCCGAGCCACCAGTCTCCACGGGAGTCTCTGTATAGGTGGAGTCGATTGAGCTCGAACGCCCGAACCGGTGCACCGGCTCTGACACTCGCCAGCCCCGGAGCTGTAACGTTACTCACTTGGAGGGTGATGCCGGGGCGTCGTCCAGGACAGTCTTGGCTCGCGCGCACCGATTCCACCTTGGCGTGAAGCCATCTGTCGTCTTCCGTCGAGCGCGGGTCAGACTCGGAGTAGATGAGCAACGAATCCACCGCTGGATCGATCCCGCGCATTCCCAACCGGAACAGTGCGTCAACAACCACTACGTTCGAGCCAGGTGTAGGAGTCCGGCAGGCGAAGTAGAGGCTGCGGGTGACTTTGTAGCTGATGGATGACGGACGAGCAGCGACAATGTCGCTGCCCAACGGATCGCCCGCATCGAGACCCCTCAGCTCGTCCGGGATCAGGGAGATCGCTACCCTCATGTTCGCAGCCAGATCGGCGGAAGCTGCATGCCACTCGAACCCCCGTTGGGAGGCGATGACCACCTGCAAAGCAGCACTGCTGACCACTCCGAGCAGGACGAGCGAAACGAGCAGCTCGACGAGCGTGAAACCGCGCTCCTTCATGCGGGGCAATAAAGGACGGTCGCGAACGTATCCGCCCTCTCGCCGCGGGCACTCGGCGACGTGATCACGAGAGAAAGCTCCCGACCCGCCGCATCGCTGATCGGATACACGCTCGAGTAAGCCACGAGCCCACCCATCTCTTCCATCTGAAATCCCGACTCACAGCCGTCCGACCGGAAAGCTTCAAGCCGCTCGTTTGCGAATGCGGACACTTGGCCGAGCCGCCGCGCCTCCGCAATCATTCCGGTCGTCAGCGCCATTGTAGAAACCAGCGCCAGCAGCCCGACGGTCAGAAGAACTGTTGCAAAGATGATTTCGACAAGCGTGAAACCGAGAGTGTTCTTCAGCATCTGCGCGTTTTCGACCTCAGACGTCCCCTCTTTCCCTCCCAAGATGGAGAGAAACTTAGGCGCGGCGGTAAGCAAATCGTTGCATGTAAGAGCAATAGGAAACGGGGGCTGGCCCGGAATGCTGCGGAGCACC
>JAZFQE010000192.1:0-4649 GCA_036444955.1 Gemmatimonadales bacterium | reverse complement strand
GAATAGATTCGACGAGCAGTGTTCATTTTGAACGGTCACGAATGATTCAAAACGGCCACAACCAGACACTTGGTCTCCTCGAATCGAAGGGCTGAAATGGGTCGCAAGTCGCCGTTGGGCGGCTACGGATAGATTTCATTGTCTGAACGGTGGGAGACGGCCAACTCCGGACCTTCGACGCGCACAGGGGCTCATACCCGTTGCCGATCTTTAGGAGGCGCACCGGGCAAGGCGGTTCATGACTCGTTAGTCTGAGGCGTCGCCAGGAGTATAGTATCGTTATCCTGGCGACTTCACGATCCGAGAAACGAAACCAGCGGGAGAGCTTTTAATGGGTAATAAAATTCAAACCCGCATCCAACTCCGCGCAGGCATCCCTGAAGATGCCGAAGTCTGCGGACGGATCTGCTACGAGGCCTTCAAGGCTTTCGCAGACCACCACAACTTCCCCACTGAGATTCCGACACCGGAATTCAGCGTCGGAATCGTCTCCATGATGCTCTCCCATCCGGGCTACTACTCCGTCGTCGCCGAGTGCGAAGGGGAAGTCATCGGCAGCAACTATCTCGACGAGCGTGGCCTCATCGGCGGCGTCGGTCCGATCACGGTCGACGCGAAAGCCTGGGATAGCGGCATCGGTCGCGTGCTCATGCGGGACGTCGTTGACCGGGCGGCCACGCGGGGAATGCCCGGTGTTCGACTCAACACCGCCTCACACCACGGCCGCTCCGTCACCCTCTACTCGAAAGTCGGCTTTCAGGTGCGGGAGCCCCTGGTCGTCATGCAGGGTCCCCAGGTGCGGACCGAGATCCCAGGCACAGCGGTGCGTCCCACCACCGAGAGCGATCTCGAGGCGTCCAATTGCGTGTGCACGATGGTTCACGGTCACGATCGTAGCGCAGAAACCCAGGATGCGATCGCAGAGGGCAGCGCCTTCGTCGTTGAGCGGGGCGGTCGGATCACTGGGTATACGACTGGAGTGACGTTTTTCGGCCACACCGTGGGCGAGACAAACGACGACCTAAAGGCGCTGATTGCGGCAACGCCCGAGTATCTCGGCCCCGGCTTCCTTCTCCCCATCCGCAACCACGAGCTGTTTATGTGGTGTGTTGAGAACGGCCTTCGCATCGTCATTCCGATGACGCACATGAGCCTCGGACTCTACAACGAACCACAGGGCGCCTTCCTGCCAGGGGTGCTCTACTGAGGCGAATCTGAGGGCACTGTTTGTCCCACCTTGAGGTTGGTGTAAATATGGTTCGTCACGAGGCGTATCGCAAGATGCTCGAGGCGCGGGTTTCGCGTAACCATGCACCGACCCAATGATCGGGTTACAACCGGTCTGAGCTGTACCTAATCGACGACTAGAACGAGATCAAGGATTACATTGGCACCACGGTTGGTCAGAACATGAGCCGCATCAGAATCGTTTTGGATCGCGTAGAACAGGGGGGTGCAAGACTGCCTTCGTTAATGTCGGCTCCTTCATTCAGAAGCCGATCAACTTCCTCAACATCACCGGACTCGGCTGCAGTACTGAGTGGTCCGGCCACCACCGAAGAAACATTGACCCAAGCAAGGAAAGACACAAGGCAAGCCAACCAATAGGATAGTCTCATCATGTCGCCTTTTCACGGCTGATCCCTGCGTACTAACATATCCACGAATGGCCGGAACGGGTCGCAAGTCGCCGTTGGGCGGCCATGGATGAATTTCATCGCCTGAACGGCGGGAACCGGCCACAATCGGCCGTTCGCCGCCGGGGATCGAATGGCCGAACCAGGTCGCAATCGCCTTTCGCGATGCTCTTGGCTAATGCTCACATCATGCTGGTCCATGAGTGGTGGGGGCTCGTTTATTAGCGTCGACGCCCGCGAGAGATGCGGTTTTCAATTTGGGTGGCGTACCCTGGTACGGATACTGGTATGGGGTAATCCTCAAGGTGGTAGAGGGCCCGCTTCGGCGGGTCTCTTTTTGTCTAGCTTCATAAAGGCGTCTTTGAAGGATTCGACAATCTTCTCCCTTGTGTCCTTATCCAAGGTAATCCAAAAAAACTTCAGCCTCGCTTCCATCGTATCCATGTACTCTGCAATCGTTTCGATTCGGCGAACTCTCGGCTTGCCAGAATGCGTTCGACCTGCTCGTTAACAGCGACGGTAAGAGCGATTGCGGAGACGTCGTCGTTAGGTGGGGATCCATTCGTGCTCATGAAGCAATGACCTGTTGTTCAAGAATCTGAGCGCATGAGCTCAACCCGAAGACGAGAAAGCCCCGGTGTGAGAAAGCGGGGCCTTGCTGGCACAGCTCATCGTCTCACCTAGCGATCTCCGTGGGTTGTTGGAAGAGGATGCCTTGAAGCGGAACTCCGACGAATTCCTCTGCACGGGAACGTGCTGCTTAACCACCCCAACCTCCCCTCCGGCGGCGAATCTACTGTATCACAAACCGTGTGAGCCGATAACCTGCTCCCTATGACATGTCCCGACGGCGGCTCGAGTTTAGATGAGCACTTGCGACCCTCGAGGTCAGGGTTTCCCAATTCTGTACACGGCGTAAACACGTGCTCGACGATCGGGAGGGCCCCGGGGTTGTCTACTCTCGCCCATGTCTTCCAGAGGGGTCCATGGATTATCATGTGTCAGCATGCGCGGTGATTCCAATACTGGATGGCCTATCAGGAATAGTGTAAGAAGCAGAATGTCCTGCCACGGGCAGTCGTAACTTCTTGAATTGTGGGGAGGTTAGAATCATGGCCAGCGCAACCAGCGACGGGAGCCCACGCACCGGTAGTGCCCGCCTGGCCGTAAGGAGATGAGTATGACAGAGGAGCAACGTGCAACTTCGGTCTCGGCTGACGAGCGCGATGCGCTGCGCATGGTGCTGGATTACATGCCCGGCGGTGTCGCATTGGTCGACCCCGAGCTCAGCTACATTGTCTTCAACGAGAAATATGCTGAGCTCTTCGAGTTTCCGGATGGCATCGTGGCGCGCGGTCGATCAGCGATCGACGAATTTCGGTTTCAAGCAGAGCGTGGAGACTTTGGAAACGGAGAGAAAGAGGAGCTCATTCAACAGGTCATCGAAAAATACCGCAGCCGGGAAGACATCTCCTACGAGCGACATCTGCCTGATGGTGCGACGCTCGAGATCCGGATCGCGCCGACACCGGACGACGGTACCGTGGTAGTGGTGAACGATATAACGGAGCGCAAACGTGCGGAAGAGGCCCTCGCGGCAAGTGAGGCTCAGTTTCGCGATACCCTCGAATCCAGTCCCATCGGGACCACCATCGTACGAGCAGACGGCTCATTCAGCTTCGTCAACTCTCGAATGGCGGAAATGGTGGGATTGTCGAAGAAGCAATTTCTCGCGTCGAGAGCCCGAGACTTCTACGTCGACCCGACCGCCCGTGATGCGATCAACGATAGACTCCTGGACGCTGGTCGGCTGCGTGATGTCGAGGCATGCATGAAAAAGTTCGATGGCACGCCTTTCTGGGTCCTGCTGTCGTTCGAGCCGGCCCATTACCAAGGAGAACAATCGTATTTCGGTTGGGTGTACGACATCACCGAGCGCAAACGAGCCCAAGAAGAATCCACCAAACAATCCCGGATCATCCGTAACACGCTCGAAACCATCGATCACGGGATCCTCATGGTGGACGCGAACATGACCATAGTGACCTACAATCAGCTCTTCGCGGAAATGTTCGGGGTACCGAGGAGTCTGCTGGACGAGCAGGGTAACTTTCACGATTTGATTCGACAATGGCTCGAGCGAGCCGGCATGGATGATCGCGTGAAAGAGAAGGCGATCGAAAACACGAACCGGCGTGATTTTTTCCAGTTCGAACAAACACTGCCTGATGGACGAATCATTGAAGTCCGACACCTTCCACGGGATGACGGTTGGTTCGTGAGAACCTTCGACGACATCAGCGAGCGTAAACAGGTCGAAGAACAACGTGAGAGACAATCGTTACAAGCCCATCTGCTGCATAGCGCCGCCGAAATGGCCGCGGAGACCGACTCGATTGAAGAGGCGCTGCAGCACGCGTTGGACATGATCTGCGAGATGACTCATTGGTCGGTCGGACACGTGTACAGACCTTCGGATACCAATGACGAAGTGCTGGTGTCGACGATTATCTGGCACTTCGATGATGCCGATCGGTTCGAGACTTTCCGGGAAATCACCGAGCAAACGAGTTTCTCGGTTGGCGAGGGACTCCCGGGACGAATCTTGCAGTCAGGGGCGCCCGTTTGGATTACCAATGTGCAGTCCGACAGCAACTTTCCACGTAACAAGATCGGGAGAGACCTCGGGGTAAAGGGCGCGTTTGGTTTTCCGGTCAATATCGGCGGTAAGACTGTCGCGGTGCTGGAATTCTTCGCCCGCGAAGAGATGGCACCCGATGAAAACTTTCTGGAGATCATGCGAAACGTCGGCGAGCAGCTCGGTCGAGTGTTCGAACGTAAACAGGCCGAGGTGGAGCTGCGTCGGGCCAAGGAAAAGGCCGAGCGGGCACTCGCCGACTTGACCCGCGCTCAACAGGATCTCGTGCAGTCCGAGAAAATGGCATCGCTTGGCCAATTGACCGCCGGTATCGCGCACGAAATCAAAAATCCTCTCAACTTCGTGAACAATTT
>JAZFQE010000191.1:0-2226 GCA_036444955.1 Gemmatimonadales bacterium | reverse complement strand
TTTGTCCGTGTAGTCTGTGTTTTCCGTGGCTTTGTACGTTCGGGTTGGTCTAGAATGGATTAATTCCAAAAATGGCTTTACCGAATCCATCAAGAGACGGGCGGCGTCGCGGCAAGGGGCCGCGCATACCCGAGCCCCCCACCTCCTGGCGCGATAGGTTCCGCGCGCTCCAATACGTTCCGCTGCTCATCAAGATGGTGTACCGCACGCACCCGAGGTACACCATTACGATCTTGGCCTTCCGGCTCATACAGGCCCTCGTGCCGGTGTCGCTCCTGTGGGTCGGCAAACTCATCATCGAAGCGGTCGAGATCTACTATCGTGCCGGGCAACAAGTCGATTGGTCTTACCTGTGGACTTTGGTGGCGATCGAGTTGGCTATTGCGGTCGCCGGTGACGCCCTGTCTCGCGGATCCAACCTGGTCGAAGGACTGCTGAGCGAACTGTTCAACAACCACGTCTCGATCCGCATCATGGAACACGCGGCGAAGCTGGACGTCGCCCAATTCGAAGATCCCGACACGTACGACCAACTCGAGCGGGCGCGCCAGCAGACCTACAGCGGCATCGGCTTTCTGAATCAGGTTCTCGGACTGATGCAGTCGGTGATAACGCTCTTGTCCCTGATCACAGCTTTGGTGATTTACGTTCCGTGGTTGATCGTGTTGCTGGTCGTCACCGTCCTCCCCGCGTTCTTCGCGGAGACACATTTCGCAACGCTCGGCTATCTCCTGCGACATCGGTGGACGCAGAGCCGCCGCATGCTCGATTACCTCCGCTACATCGCCGCAACGGACACGTCGGCCAAGGAAGTCAAGCTGTTCGGCCTATCGAAGTACCTGGTGCGACGGTACCGTGAGAGCGCCGAACAGTTCTTGCTGGAGAACAAGAAGCTGGCGGTCAAGCGCACGACGATGGGTTTGCTCCTCGCGACGATCGGATCGCTGGGACTGTATGGTGGTTATGCGGTGATCATCTACTACACGATCGTCGGCCACCAAACACCGGCGGGTGTGTTCACGATCGGTGTGTTGACGTTCCTCATGGGGTCCTTCCGCCAGAGTCGCGGATTGATCCAACAATTACTCCTCACCCTTTCGCAGATCTATAGCCAGAGTCTTTACATTCGCGATCTGTTCCTCTTCTTCGACATCGAACCTCGAGTGTTCTCGAAGCCGGCTGCCGTTACGGTTCCGAAAGTGCTGAGCCAGGGATTTGTCTTCGAAGGCGTGAGTTTCAAGTATCCCGGTGCAGACGCATACGCAGTGCGCAATGTCGATTTTGAATTGCGGCCGAGTGAGTCCGTCGCGCTGGTGGGCGAGAACGGTGCGGGTAAGACCACAATCGTAAAACTACTCACGAGGCTCTACGATCCCGATGAGGGACGCGTATTGTTGGATGGGGTTGACCTGCGCGATTACGATCTGGACGAACTCCGTGCCAACGTCGGCGTCATCTTCCAAGACTTCATTCGGTATTCGTTCCTGTTCAAGGAAAACATCGGGATCGGCCAAATCGACCAAATAGCCGACATCGATCGTATCAAGACCGCCGCGGCACGGAGTCTCGCCGATACCGTGGCGAACAGTCTCCAGGATGGTTTCGAGCAGCAACTCGGCCGCCGGTTTGCCGGCGGCGTGGACCTCTCGGGGGGTGAATGGCAAAAGGTTGCGCTGGCACGGGCGTACATGCGTGAGGCGCAGGTGTTGGTGCTCGACGAACCGACCGCGTCGCTCGACGCTCGCTCGGAGTACGACGCCTTTCAGCGTTTTGCCGAGCTCACCAAAGGAAAGATAGCCGTGCTCATCTCGCACCGATTCTCGACGGTGCGCATGGCCGACCGCATTCTCGTGCTCAAAAGCGGCGGTATCCTCGAACAGGGTACCCACGAGCAGTTGTTGAAACAGCGCGGATTGTATGCCGAGTTGTTCAATCTGCAGGCCGTCGGATACAAGTAGGGAGCAGGGAGCGAGGAGCGGGGAGCGGGATTGCTGGTGCGGTCCTCAACCGTTCGGCTTCCAGCTCCCTGCTCCCTGCTCCCAGCTCCCAGCTCCTACCCACTGCCCACTAGTTCCCCTCAGTCTTCTCCTCTTCCTCCTCTTTTTTGGGCGCTTCCCAGAAATGCGGATTTGGCGGGGTCATCGCGGCCACTTCGGCCGAGTAGAGGGCTGCGTTGAAAAGGATTGGGAAATTACCGAACGGTTGGCCGCGCCATTGGGGACGCAT
>JAZFQE010000190.1:0-4470 GCA_036444955.1 Gemmatimonadales bacterium | reverse complement strand
GAAACTCGTCGCACACCAACTCATCCAGCAGGACCCCGCCGGACGACTCCTTCCCAGTCGATTCTTTTCCGAGATCCGCCTGTTAGGCACCGTGGAAGCGGGCTTCCCGTCGCCGGCTGAAGGGACCCTACTCGAGACTCTCAGTCTGGAGGAATACCTCATCCCGAACAAAGCGGCCACTTACCTTCTTCGTGTGCAAGGGGATTCGATGATCGACGCCGGGATTCTCCCAGGGGATTCCGTTTTAGTGGAGCGCCGTAAGGAGGCCAAGACGGGGGACATCGTGATTGCGGAGGTCGATGGCGAGTGGACGATGAAGGTGTTCCGAAAGCGTGGGCGGCGGGTCTCTCTGGAACCAGCCAATACCCACTATCCGACCATTATCCCGCAGCAGCGCCTACGCATTGCGGCCGTGGTCATCGCGGTGATTCGGAAATACCAGGCATGAGCGAGCAGCTCCATGAATGACCCACCATTCATCCTGTGTAACCGACCGAGCCAGGCCATCACCGCCTGTCATGGCAGTGACAGAGCCGAAGTAAGGGAGCCCACGACATTTTCACCCATGGTGCCGGACAACGGGACCGGAAGACTCGCGGATGTCGCTGTGGGTGAAAACCTCCAGCTGGCGCCAATGGGCCCCATTCAGATCACCCCAGGGGAGCCAGGATGGCTCATCGTGCGCCTTCCGTATACCCGCGAGCGGGTGGCGAAGATCAAGACCGTGGGTGGCCGCCAGTGGAACCCCGACGGGAAGTACTGGACGGTTCCCCATTCAGAGGAGGCCATCAATCACCTGCTGGCCCTCTTCGCCAGCGAGCCAGTCGAGGTGGAGCCTTCACTTGATCATGGGAGGATCAGGACCCTGGAACATGGCGAGCCAACACACCAACCTGTGGCCCCAACCTCCAAGCTCCTGGAACAGGTGCGCGTTGCTGCTCGCGTCCGCCATCTCAGTCACAACACTGTGCAGGCCTACAGTAACTGGATCAAGCGGTTCATGAGTTTCCATGGCACACGCCCTGTGGCAGAAATGGGCGAACCAGAGATCGGTCGGTTCTTGTCCAGTCTGGCTTGTGAGTGCCATGTGAGCGCCTCGACGCAAAACCAGGCACTCAATGCCCTCCTGTTCCTCTATCACGAAGTCTTGGCGAAGAAGATCGGGCTGGTTCAAGGTGTCGTTCGCGCCAAGCGATCGAAGCGGTTGCCTGTCGTGCTTACAAAGGGAGAAGTCAGCCATGTCATGATCTCGTTACAAGGAACCCCCTGGCTGATGGTCATGCTGCTCTACGGAGCCGGACTGCGCCTAATGGAATGTTGCCGCCTTCGAGTCAAGGATATCGAGGTTTCCCGCAACCAGATTGTCGTTCGGGGTGGCAAAGGTGACAAGGACCGCTATACGACGCTTCCCATGGTGGTCAAAGAACCGCTGGTGCACCATCTGAAGACAGTGAAACAGCAGCACGACCAAGACCTTCGTCGAGGGCTTGGTCGGGTGGCTTTACCCAACGCGCTTGAGCGCAAGTACCCTCATGCGGACAAGGACTGGGGCTGGCAGTGGGTGTTTCCGGCTTCGAGCCATTACACCGATCCGGTGACAAGGGAAAAGCGTCGCCACCACATTCACGAATCAGTCGTGCAAAAGGCGATGAAAGAGGCGCGCCTCAGAGCAGGGATTGTCAAACCGGCCGGCTGCCACACGCTGCGGCATTCCTTCGCCACGCACCTGCTTGAAGACGGGTACGACATCCGAACGGTTCAGGACCTGTTGGGACACACGGACGTAAGGACGACAATGATCTATACGCATGTTCTGAATCGGGGTGGGAAAGGCGTGCGTAGCCCCGCGGATGCGCTGACCCAGGGATTCAACCCCTCGCAGCTATAATGGCACTATGCCGACCGGCATAGCACGCCGATCCGATGCTGTGGATATCGTTGACACGTCTATGAAATCAGTGGAGAATCTCCTCATCGTTCTTGGTCGGCATCAGCGTGCTATGCTGACCAGCATACTCAATAGTTAGACGCACCAAGGGAGGAGTCTTGACGGAAGCCTACATCGTAGTTACAATGTAGGTATGCCCGACCTGAGGTTCGAGTCCGATGCCAGGAAGGAGACACGGAACAGGCGGAAGCACGGGGTGTCGTTTGGGGAGGCCGAGACTGTCTTCTCGGACGAGCACGCGCTCCTGATCGACGACCCAGAACACTCGGCCGAGGAGGACCGCTTCCTCCTTCTCGGCCTCAGTGCGAAACTTCGCATCCTGGTAGTCGCCCACACTTACCGAGAAGACAAGGGAGTCATTCGGATCATTTCCGCACGCAAGGCGACCCGCAGGGAACGGGAAATCTATAATCAAAGGTGGCGAATATGAAAAAGGAATACGATTTCTCAAAGGCGCGGCGGAATCCCTACGCGGGCCGCCTGAAGCGACAAGTCACGATCCGGCTTGATGGTCAGACCATCACGTATTTCAAGTCCCTTTCGCAGGAGTGTGGCATTCCCTACCAGACGCTCATCAATCTCTACCTGCGAGACTGCGCGGCCACAGAGAAGCGCTTGGAGCTGAACTGGAAGTCGGTGGCGTAAGGGGGTGGTGGCGCATAACTAGCGCATGAACCCGGCGGCAGGCAGCGGGCTCGAAGCAGATTCGGCCAGGCGTTCGCATGCCGCGGGTTATGCGGCGCGTTAGGCGACTTCCAGGCGATGCTTGGATGGTTTCACGACAAGCTTCACTTTGACGCCCAGATGGGCGAGCATGTCGATAAGCGTATCGGTGCTGAAGAGGTCGATCCTGCCGCGAAGAAGATCACTTATGCGAGGCTGCGTTACTCCGAGAATCCTGGCCGCTTGGGCTTGCTTGAGCCCACGCGCGGCGATCCGTTGCTGGAGGTGAATCATTAGATCTGCTCTGATCTTGAGGTGTTCGGCCTCTTCAGGCGGAAATCCGAGATCCCGAAAGACGTTGCCGCTCGAACGTGTCACCTTGAGTTTCATGGTGAATCTACCCTTTCTCTTTCCCTCGTCGTATCCGAATCAGCTCGCGCAGGCGGCTCCTCGCCAATTCCAAGTCGTGTCTCGGAGTCTTCCGCGTTCGCTTTTCGAAGGCGTGGATGATGTAGATCCCCTCAGAGAACGTCGCGATGTAGAACACCCTGTGCTCGAGTCCAGTATGCACACGAATTTCGCGAGCCCCGGGGCCAACGCTGGGAATCGATCTCCAGTCATTTGGCTCAAGTCCCTTCTGCACTCGGCGCAATTGAAACCCGGCGCTGCGACGGGCAGCTGCGGGGAAGCTCCTGACGTCGCTACGCGAAGAGCCGAGCCAGAAGAGTGCCTTGTCCGCCACGGGCTAATATACAAGTAATCGTATATTTCGTCAAGTGCCCATGGGGGCGCGTCGCCTAACTATCAGATGGAGCCGACACCGCTGAAGCGGCGCAGCTCATCCACACGTTAGGCAACGATCACGAACTACCAAGAAGACCGGACGCGAGTTCCTTGAAACAGCAGTTCACGAAGCTTCAGGGTCAATATCTGGCATTCATCGTGGCGTACACGAAACTGAATCGGCGCGCTCCGGCGGAAGCCGATTTTCAGCGGTACTTTGAGGTGACACCGCCGTCCGTTCACAACATGATCCTCACACTCGAACGGCATGGCTGGATCAAACGAACGCCCGGCCGTCCCCGCTCCATTGAGCTGCTGGTGCCGGTTATCGAGGTTCCGCCGCTCGATTGAACCTGTGCGATCTCCATGATGTCAGAAGGCCACCGTCGACAGCTGCTGGACGGGTTACGCCAGTTCGTGACATCCGCCCGGCAGATCGAGGGTGTCCGGCGCATCTCTGTCGTGGGTTCGATCCTGACAACGAAGCCAGATCCGAAAGACATCGACGTGCTGCTGGTTGTGGCCGACGATACGGACCTGGCGCCCCTGGCCAAATGTGGACGACGCTTGAAAGGACACGCCCAAAGCCTCAATCGAGGCGCTGATGTCTTCCTTGCGGACGAGCGGGGCGAGTATATTGGACGGACCTGTCATTGGAAAGACTGCCGACCTGGTGTGCGGCAGTCGTGTGATGCACGTCATTGCGGTCGACGACCGTACTTGCACGACGATCTGGATGCGGTCTCGCTGGACAGCGCGTTGGTTGCGCGTCCGCCGCTCACGTTGTGGCCGGTCGTCGACCGCCGCGACCGACTGCCGGACGACGTCGAAGCCGTCGTGGCGGCACTCGAAAAAGCTGTCTAACCAGCGTTTGCAGCTGACGGCGGCTACTCTCAGCTCAAGCCACCGCAGCTGAAACGCAAGCCGTTAGGCAACTTCCAGGCGATGTTTGGATGGTTTCACGACAAGCTTCACTTTGACGCCCAGGTGGGCGAGCATGTCGATAAGCGTATCGGTGCTGAAGAGGTCGATCCTGCCGCGAAGAAGATCACTTATGCGAGGCTGCGTTACTCCGA
>JAZFQE010000189.1:0-3346 GCA_036444955.1 Gemmatimonadales bacterium | reverse complement strand
CATCAGCCGCACGCCCTCGAAGATACCCGGACCCGTACATGCCGGATGCACCCTTGCACCGGATAACGGGCGGTGCCAGAATTCACTGCCCATTTGCCGAATCCGATCGCCCGTACGATCCCATGGCTCCAGAGCTTCAGTCCGGACCGAATGTGTCGCAAGCGCGTATCCATACGCCAGTGAACGCTCTGCGAATACTGATGGTTGGTCTCCTGCTCCTGGTCGCTGCCGGCTGCGCGCAATTGCCGACCGGCTACGACATTAGTGAAACCACGGCCCTTACCGACACCGACGATACGACCCTGGGGATACGCGCGGCAATCACGCGCCACGAACAAGCCGGGGAGACCGTCGTGACCACGCTTACGAGCGGGAGGGACGCATTCTATGCGCGTCTGGCGCTGGCGGACATGGCCGAACGTTCCCTGGATATTCAGTACTTTCTCTGGCATAAGGATCTGACCGGGCAGGTGCTTCTCTATAACGTGTTGAAGGCAGCCGATCGCGGTGTACGGGTAAGAATTCTGCTCGACGATCTCGACAACCACGCCTTGGACCAGGCGCTCTACGTGCTGGACGAGCACCCCAACATCTCCATCCGTCTGTTCAACCCTTTTCCCACCCGGGGCTTCCATTACATCGATTTCCTCACCGATACGGCGCGCGTCAATCGGCGCATGCATAACAAGTCCTTCACCGCCGACAATCAGGTCACGATCGTGGGTGGGCGCAATATCGGTGATGAGTATTTCTCGGCAAAGACGGACAGTAACTTTTATGACATGGACGCCCTCGCTACCGGGCCTCTGGTCCGGGAGGTATCGGCGGCCTTCGATCTCTATTGGAACCACGAAACGGCGGTTCCCGTGTACGCGTTCGAGCAGAACGACGCGACCCCGGACGATATCGAAAAGTTGCGCGAGGAACTCCGTGCGTACACCGAGAGTCACAGAGATTCACAGTATGCGAAGGACGTGAGATCCTCGCAATTCTACAAAGCCATGGAGAAGGAGGGCGACTTCCCCGTGTATGTCGCTACCGCGACTGTTTATTTCGATGATCCGGGGAAGGGCCTGGGTAAGACGCGCGAAGAAGTCGCGTTCATGAATGAATTGTTGCCGCCCTATTTCGACAATCTCGACCACGAGCTGGTCATCATCACACCCTACTTCGTGCCGGGCGACGATGGCGTCCAGAAGGTGCTCGACGTGGTTAAGAGGGGTATTTCCGTAGTCGTCATAACCAACTCTTACGGCTCAACGGATAATGTAGCCGTACATGCCGGCTACTCACGATTCCGGGAGGCATTGCTGGCGGGCGGCGTGAAGATCTATGAATTGAAAGTGTCAGCGAAGAAGCCCCGCCAGAAGGACAGCGTCGCTTACAGCTCCGGTGCGAGTCTGCACGCCAAGTCGTTCATATTCGACGAGAAATCCGTATTCATCGGATCCCTCAACATGGACCCGCGATCCATCGACATCAACACCGAAATGGGGATCGTCTTTCACTCGCCGGAACTGGCCCGGGCCATGGTGAGCGCTCTCGACCGGGGCGAGCTCGAGAACATGTACCAGCTCGAGCTGGTTACCACGCCCGCCAAGATCACGGGCGAGTTCGCTACCGATTCGACCCAAATCGTGTGGATCGAGCGCAAGGACGGAGAAGTCATCCGCCACACGGACGAACCCGGTATCGACGCCTGGGAAAGCATCAAGCTGTTCTTCGCCGGCATGGCGCCGGAGTCGCAGATCTAGCTGTCCGACCAGGCTCCGTATCAGCACCGCTTGAGCCGGTTATCAGGGCTCCGGAGCAACTTTCTCCGACTCCTCCACCGGCGGCCCCTCGGTCTTCAAGCAGGCGCGAAACAGCTCGTAGCCGAGTGTCAGGACTACCGCGCCGGCTGTATCCCGTCAGCGCCACTCGGACAGATTGGGGGGTTTGAATAAGAGAGTCTTTTGGCTCATCGTTACTCAGGAGGGTACCGCCAAGTTAACTCCACTCTGCCAGAAAGTTCTGCCTCTCAGTCTGCATTACGCAGTCGTTGCCTTTTTCCGGGACACAAAGGCACCCTGCCTCAAAGCTCGGTGGTGCTCGGCGGAAGCCAAATGCCGACCAAAATTGAAAAGGTTGTACACAGCAGAATGCACAGCCAAGAAGCGTTGAGCCTGATGGGATGACTTGAACCGCCGCATGCCCCGCTCCCGTACCGTGGTAGGTTGATGTGAAAGCTCGGCCCGATTGTTGGCGTACTGCGACGTGTCGTGAATGGTCTCGGGGATCAGTTCTCGGCGTGCACCACCATAACTTCTCAACTTATCAGTCACGATATTCCTGGGCTCATCACGATGCCTATTTAGCAGGCGCCTGAAAAAGCGCTTTGCAGCCTTACCGTCCCGGTGAGCCTGTAGAAACACATCGACCACTTCTCCATGCTGAACGACTGCCCGCCAGAGATAGTGCTGCTTGCCCTGAATACCCACGAAGACTTCATCGATGAAAAACGTGTCCCCATACCCTTGATGACGACGCTTCAATCGCCTGGCATATCGTGGTCCAAACTTGTTACACCGCAACCGAATAGATTCACGGCTCACGGTAATACCACGTTTGGCTAGCAAATCTTCAATATCCCTGTGGCTCAAGTTGAATCGATAGTACAACCACACGGCGTATTGGATGACATCGGGTGGGTATCGATGGCGTTTGTATAGGCTAGTTTGTTTATTCATCCAGGGATTGTCGCCTGGAGGCAGTTACTTTGTCAGTACCCCCCTGAGTACTAGATCCAGCCTTGCTCACGATACCAGGCCACGGCATCACGAGCGGATTCCGAGATCGGGCGGGGCGTGAGACCGAGTTCAATCATGCTGGCGGCGGGATCAAAAAACATGCAGCGGCGGGTTAAGCGTACGCCCGTGACGGTGGCCAGGGGCATGCTGCGGCTGACATGATCAGCCCATCGCTCGCTGAACCACGCGAACGTTAGTGCCAGCGCGTACGGCACCGTCCATTGTGGTACGGGCTGACCGGTTTCATCACCAAGAATACGCAGCCAGTCTGAAAGCCACTGGTTCTCACCCCCCAGCAGATAGCGAACACCGATACGACCGCGTCGCATCGCCACGATCATCCCGGTTGCCACATCTCGTACATCCACGAGATTGAGCCGGCAGTCGAGATAACTCGGAAGTTCACCGCGACAGAATGCCACGCTCATGCGCGTCGGCGGTGTCTTTCGTCGATCGCCCGGACCCACTGGCACGGTCGGACAGACTACGACAACCGGGGCGCCGCCATCGGCCATTTGGAAGACCGCTTCCTCCGCATGAAACTTGCTCAGGCAATA
>JAZFQE010000188.1:0-2977 GCA_036444955.1 Gemmatimonadales bacterium | reverse complement strand
TGACCGACGCTCGCGTGGGGTTCTTCAGCTTTATCGGCAGCCCCAAGGTGGGCTGGATGCTGCGCTCAAAGCTCGCACCGGGAACACGTTGTGCCCTAGAGCACGGTGGCGCGGCCCCTGTGATCCTTTTGGAAGATGCTGATCGTGAGCTGGCCCTTCGTAGCATCACAAGAGGCGGTTTCTATCACGCCGGCCAAGTTTGTGTGTCGGTTCAGCGTGTGTTCGTCCCTCAGGCGGAAGCGCAAAACTTCGCCAACGCGTTGGCTAAGAGGGCGGCAGCACTCACAGTGGGCGATCCTAATAAGACCGATACCGAGGTCGGTCCCTTGATTCGCCCGGCCGAAGTGCAGCGTGTGCACGCTTGGGTAGAAGAGGCCATCAAAGATGGGGCCGAACTGTTAACGGGCGGCTCACCCCTCGGGGATTGTTCATTCCAGCCCACTGTCCTGTTCAATCCTCCAGTAGACGCTAAGGTCAGTCGGCAAGAGATTTTCGGTCCAGTGGTTTGTGTCTACGGTTATGAGGCTGTAGATGATGCCATCGAGACCGCGAACGATCTCCCCTTCGCGTTTCAAGCAGCCGTTTTCACCCGAGATCTGAATTCGGCGTTACGGGTCTACAAACGAGTGGATGCCACGGCGGTCATGGTTAATGATCACTCAGCTTTTCGCGTAGACGGTATGCCCTTCGCCGGGCTCAGGCAATCGGGTCTGGGTGTGGGCGGGATCCCCCACACCATTGATGAGATGCAGATCAACAAGATGTTGGTGCTGCATTCACCGGAGCTTTGAAAGGCAGGGGCCATTCATGTCGACGGGGCAGCGCGTTGTAATTCTTGGTGGCGGCTTCGGCGGCGCGTTCACCGCGAAGTACCTTAACCGCTACGCTCCAGCTAACGTGGAGGTGGAGCTGATCAACGACACGAATTACTTCGTGTTTCAGCCGCTCTTACCTGAAGTGGCTTCTGGCACCATCAACGCCCAAGACGCTGTGGTACCGCTGAGAGTCATGCTCAAGGGGATCAAGGTCCGAATGGCAGACGTGACGGACGTCGATCGCGAAGCTAGGCAGATTCACATTGTTCAAGGCAGCAAGCGGACTCTCTTAACTGTACCGTACGACCACCTGGTCATTGCCGTCGGTCAGCAAACAAATGTCGGTCATTCCCCGGGTTTCTCCGAACACAGCCTGACCATGCGGAACCTCGCCGATGCACACGGGTTGCGTAATCATCTCATTCAGTGCCTGGAGCACGCCGATGTTACTGAGGATGCTAATGTTAAACGTCGTCTCTTAACCTTCGTGGTGGCAGGCGGGGGGTTCTCTGGGGTGGAAACCATGGGAGAGGTGACGGAGATGATCTATCGCACCCTCAAGTTCTACCCCAACATACGACCTGACGAAATCCGGGCTGTGCTCGTGCAGCGGGGTCCTCGTATTCTACCGGAACTCTCTCAACGTTTAGGCGAATATGCGCAGCGTAAGCTCAGCAGACGCGGCGTTGAGGTGCGCTTAGGTGCCAGCATCCAATCTGCCACGGCTACTGCCGTTTATTTGGACGACGCTGATTGTATCGAAACCCAAACCCTCGTTACCACCGTGGGTAACGGCCCACGGCCGATTACAGAAAGCCTCGGAATCGAACTTCAACGTGGCAAGATTCTAGTGGATGAGTATCTGCAAGTCTCCGGTTTCACCCAAGTCTGGTCTCTCGGATATGCCGCGCTGATTCCACTCAGCTCCGTAGAGGGCGACGACACTCAGTATGCGCCACCCACTGCACAGTTCGCCGTGCGTGAAGCGCGTTGTTTGGCCAAGAACATTGTCTCCTCGTTGCTGGAAAAACCTCTGAAGCCGTTCGCTTATCGACCGAGAGGCGCATTGGCGTCTATTGGTAACTACAGAGCGGTGGCTGAAATTTTTGGAGTGCGCTTGTCGGGGCTCTTCGCGTGGGTGCTATGGCGCGGCTTTTACATCGGGATGTTACCGGGATTTTCGACTCGGTTGCGAGTGGCGCTGAACTGGCTGTTCGACTATTTCCTGCCACGCAGCATCGTGCAGATTGCGAACAAGGAACGACCCGCGGCTAGCTACCGTCGTTACGCGCGAGGTGACGTCATTTTCCGGCCGGGCCAGATCGTTGATGGCTTCTATACGATCGTGTCAGGTGGTTTGGAGTCGCGGATTCCAGATGCTACCTCGGACGAAGATTTCGTGCGTATCCTCGGACCTGGCGATCACTGGGGCGAGCTTAGCCTAAACGCTGAGTTCGAGACACATGGCACTTTAACCGCAGTGCAAGATACCCAGGTGTTGGTCCTGCGGCGTGCTGATTTTAGGAATCTTCTCGCCGCCTTTCCCGCGCTCGACAATTACTTCCGAAGCATCAGTGAGGAGATTTACGCTCCTTCGTTGCGCGCAGCGTCCCGTAAGCGTGCAGAGCCCCGAAGATCTCAGGAGATGGGACATGAGCACCGCTGAAAGCATCCAGCGCATTCAGGTTCGCGAGGGGGCCTATGATGAGGAACTAGCTGACGGGTATTGGCAAGACATAAGAAATCTTTTTGAGAACCCGGGGTATCAGCTGTTCTGGGATACACGAAAATATCTCTTCTCGACCGAGTTTCGCGAGTTTGTCGAAAACGAGGTCATGACTCACGAACTGATGAAGGAACCAGACTTCGTTGACACCATCCTAAGGTCACGACAAGAGCAATGACTGCTTTCCCGAAAGCGGACATTGGTTAACAGTTAATATGCACGCGTATGCACGATATGCGAATGACCGCTTTTGGCCGAAAGCGGACGGTCAGATCTTCCTGAAATCAGTTAAAATCCACAGCTAAGAACGGTTTTAGTCGTCGGGGAGGAGTCATGAGATTCACAGCCGCCAGACTGGGGCTCTTTCTCCTGCCAGCGATCGCATCGGCGCATCACTCACAGGCAGGTTACGCCGATGAGCGCCAGGAGTTGGAGG
>JAZFQE010000187.1:0-2594 GCA_036444955.1 Gemmatimonadales bacterium | reverse complement strand
GTTACCGTTTAACAACCTTTCCGGCGAGTCTAAACAGGATTTTCTGGCCGATGGGTTCACGGAAAGTGTCACCACTGAGCTGTCGCGCTTCCGCAATCTTTTTGTGATCGCCCGTAACTCTACCATTAGCTATCAAGACAAGCCTATGAACGCAAAGCAGGTGAGCGAAGAGTTGGGTGTTCAGTACGTTCTTGAAGGCAGCGTACAGCGATCGATGGACCGAGTAAGGGTCAACGTCCAGCTCATCGATGCGATCACGGGACGGTACCTGTGGGGAGAGCGCTACGACAAGGAGTTGAACGATATCTTCGCTGTGCAGGATGAGGTCACGGGACAAATCGTGGCGTCACTGGCGACCGAAGATGGGCGTTTGGCGAAAGCATGGCAGGAGCGAACTGCGCGGAAGGGCACAGAAAGTCTGAGCGCTTATGAGCTTGCTCTACGCGGGGGGAAAGCTTACGGGGCCTGGACGAAGGAGGCTTTCGCCCGCGCGGAGGAGCTACTCGAAAAGGCCATTGCCGTGGACCCCAGCTATGCTCGGCCCTATGCCAACCTCGCCCTAATCACGGTGTATCAGGTCTATTCCAAATTTCTCCCTAAGGAGTCCTTGGAGCGAGCGGTTGAACTTGCGCAGGAGGCCATCGCCCGCGACGACGGTGAGGCGTGGGGCCACTGGGCGTTAGGCGCTGCCTATTTGAAGCTCGGTTCTCATGACCGCGCGGTTGCCGCGTATGAGAGGGCCCTTGAGCTCAATCCCAACGACGCCGATGTCTTAGTGGAATCGGCATGGCTGCTTGCATATGTGGGGAGGGCGAAGGAAGGCGTCGAGAATGCGAGAAGGGCAATGCGACTCAATCCCCGCTATCCCGACTGGTATCTCTGGGCACTTGGCGTCGCCTCTTACGATGCTCAGAGGTACGAAGAGGCGGTCACTGCACTCGAGAGCAGAAAGCACCCTAACCTCAAAAGTAATCTCTATCTTGCCGCTGCCTATGCCCAACTGGGCCGGCAGCACGAGGCGCAAGCAACGGTGAAGAAGATTCTCGCGGACAATCCCGAGTCCTCCATCGAACGCTGGGGAAAAACCCAGCCCTACCAGAATGAGGCGGCCCTGAATCACTACATCGACGGATTGCGTAAGGCGGGTCTCCCCGAGAAACCGCCATTGGCGTTGCCGGACAAGCCTTCCATCGCGGTCCTGCCGTTCACCAACTTAACTGGTGACTTGGAACAGGACTATTTCGTCGACGGCTTTACCAACGAGATAATCACCAATTTATCCAAGTTCCCCGAGTTCTTTGTGATCGCCAGTAATTCAGTCTTTACCTACAAAGATAAAGCCGTGCGTGTCAACGAGATAGGTCGTGAGCTCGGCGTACGTTACGTGCTCGAAGGCAGTCTGCAGCGCAGTAGCAACAACATCAGCGTCCATGCCCAGCTGGTTGAGGCGGCCAGCGAGAAACACCTGTGGGCGGAGTCGTATGAAGGGAAGCCTGAAGAAATATTTGCAGTCCAAAGAGACTTGACCCGACAGATCACCAGCACGCTGGCCTCCAAGGTCATTAATCTGTCGCACGCGGCAGTGCTGAAGAAAGACGAGACGAGCCTGCCCGCCTACGAACTCTATCTGAAAGGGGCCAAATACCAATTTGGCAAGGAGTCATTCGAAGAATCGATACGCCTGCTCGAACGGGCCGTGGAACTCGACCCCGATTTCACCGCGGCCTACGCTTGGCTTGCGAACCGCTACTTGCAACTCTGGCGACAGCGGCTCGCGGACGACCCGGATGAAGCCTTGCGGCGGGCGAGAGACGCCATTCACAAGGCGCTTACTCTCGACCAACAGGACTATCGCGTCCGCTTGGTCCTCGCCAACCTATACCAATGGGCGGATAAGGATCACGATCTCGCGCTTGCCGAATATGAAAAGGCCCTCGCGCTCAATCCCAATCAGGCCGATGTGATGGGCATGATATCGTTAAACATGGCTTTCGCGGGTCGCGCGCAAGAGGCTGTCGACTGGATCGAAAAGGCGAAGCGCCTCAATCCGCACCATCCGATCTGGTATGACTGGAACGGCAGTTTCGGCTACTACATGGCGCGTCAGTACGACAAAGCCTTGCTTGGGGCAAAGAGAACGCTCACCGTCTACCCCAAGTCGATCTCAGTACTGCGCATCCTCGCCGCTACCTACGTCGAAATGGGCAACATGGAGAAAGCGAGAGGGGTGGCGCAAAAGGTGCTGGAAATCGATCCGGAGTTTAAGCTTTCCAATGTACGCAACGTACCGCTTAAACGCGAAGCCGACCGCGAACGCTATTTTGGAGCTCTGGCCAAGGCGGGTCTGCCAGAGTAGTTCATTTTACGTTTTGCGGATTGACTGGTCGGGGTGAGAGGATTTGAACCTCCGACCCCTGCCTCCCGAAGGCAGTTGGGCATTTCTAAGTAGTTGTTTTTTAATAGCTAACTGGAGGCGCCCGTTGACGTAAGTGCCTGACTGAGCACAACGGGGCTGGACTGATTCCGGCAAACTCCCGGCAGCGCAGAGGAGAATCCGAACAGCGTTTCATCTATCGGCAGCCTGCCATCGACCC
>JAZFQE010000186.1:0-10394 GCA_036444955.1 Gemmatimonadales bacterium | reverse complement strand
GCTGGGGGGGGAGGCGAGGCGGGGGGCGGGGCGTACCTACCCGCTGAGGACGTTCAAAGCTGTCTGTATCCGCCCCATGGGAGCGCTCACTTGGACGCCTTGAACAAAGTCCTTGACCTGATCGTATACTTCCCTCGCAATGCTAACGCCTTCGTCACTCGCAGCTTCGTCACCGCGTTCTTGGGCCGCAGCCATTCGCTCCAGTACCCACTCGGGTACGATCACGCCCGGTACTTCGTTGGCGAGAAACTGAGCGTTCCGAAGTGAGGTCGGCGGCCAGATCTCCACAATAAGAGGAATACGGTACCCCTGTATGCGCGTTAGAAAACTCTGGATCCGACTGAGCTCGAACACCGGTTGGGTAACGGCAAAGTCTGCTCCCGCGTCGACTTTCCACGCAAACCGGTCCAGTTCTCGGTCCAGATCTACTGCACCGGGATTGACAGCAACGCCGATCACGAAACGCGTTTGGTTGCCGAGGGCGCTCCCGCCCGGCTCAACTCCGCAGTTCAAACCGTTCACGACATTGGTGAGACCGATGCTGTCAATATCGAAAACAGCGGTGGAATCGTAGGGTCCCATGCGCGGTGGATCGCCGGTGACGATGAGTACGTTGCGCAGTCCCACCGCTGATGCTCCGAGGAGATCGCTGATCATCGTGAACATGTTGCGATCCCGGCAGGAGTAATGAAAGACAGTTTCGATGCCGACCTCGCGCTCGATAATCGTGGCCGACAAAAGAGCGCCCATACGCAACTGAGCGCGCGGTCCATCAAGCAGACTGACAGCATCTACCCCTGCCTCTTTGATCATTTCACACTGCTTGATCATCGAGTCCGGCCGAGTTCCGCTGGGCGGCGCGAGTTCGATACTTGTTACGAACTCTCCGGCGGCAATTTTCTTACCCCATGGAGACCGTTTACTTAGGGGAGCGGGATCGACTGCGTTCGCTACACGCCTAGTATCGTCCCACTCCGCGTCCCGCCACTGAGCCATCGGCGTGGCCCGCGTCGAATGCGTTGCGGCACGTCTACCCGGGATTGCTACCTGGCGTGGCTGATCCCCGGCGACAAAATCACGGATCTTCTTGATATGATCTGGAGTGGTGCCGCAGCAACCTCCGATGAACCGCGCTCCAGCACCGATCATGCGGAGCGCGTACTGCGCCACGTAGTCAGGACTTGTTAAGTAGATCTTTCGGTCGCTGACGTCCTTCGGCAGACCAGCATTCGGTTGTGCCGAGATCGGCCGGTCTGTCACCCGGGACATCCGTTCCACAGCCTCCAGCATGGCAGAGGGTCCCACCGAGCAGTTTAGGCCGACGACATCCGCCCCCCAACTCGTGATTGCCGTTGTGAGCACCTCAACCTCGGTCCCGTATGAGGTTCTGACATCCTCCTCAATCGTCATCTGAGCTATAACTGGAAGGTCGGAGAGATTGCGCACCGCCTTGTAGGCGGAGTGAATTTCGTCGAGATGGCCGAAGGTCTCGAGGACGAAACCGTCCACGCCTCCCTCCAAGAGCCCCGTCACCTGGCGCTCGAAGAAGTCCACAGCCTCTTCGCGCGCAGTGGGCCCAAACGGTTCGATGCGAATCCCGAGCGGCCCGATTGCTCCGACAACACATGCTCGTCCGCCGGAGGCCCTAAGCGCCAACTCAGCGGCTGCTCGGTTGATCTCTTCAGTCCGTTCCTCGAGGCCGAAGCTCGACAGCCTGACTGGATTGGCGCCGAACGTGTTAGTCTCAATGATCTCGGCACCTGCCCGCACATAATCCTCGTGCACCTCCATCACGAGCTTGGGTTCCTTGAGGTTTAGTTCGTCGTAACAGATGTTGACGAAGACACCCCTAGCGTACAGCATGGTCCCCGTTGCGCCGTCCATCACGTGAACCCGGCCGTCAGATATCAAATCTTGGAGGTTGTTGGCCACCCTGACTTTCGCCGCATGCAGCCTAGCTCCCGCGACGCCCGAGTGTAGCTGCGAGCTCGAGTCGCTCTCCCTCTCTGATCACGACGATCTTCACAACGTCACCGGCTTGGTGCGCACGCAGGGCGTCTGTCATGTCGTACAGGTTTGCTATCTCATGCTCACCCAGCTGCACTAGAATGTCTCCGCCGCGCATACCCGCGCTGTCGGCGGGGCTGCCCGAACGGATCCCGGTCAGCCGCACGCCGCCCGGTGACTCGCTCATGTCGGGGATGGTTCCGAGGTAGGCGCCGTAACCCCCTCCCGAGGTTGGTCGGGGTTGTGGGACGTCCGCGTATGCCAAATAGTCGAGGCGTGTAGCTAACGACCAGGCCAAGTCTGCCGCGAAAGCGGCGATCTGCTCGATGCCCTCGACGTTGATCTGCTCCCAGTCGTCGGTAGTACGATGATAATCCTGGTGATTGTTGGTAAAGAGGTGCACCACCGGAATCCGCTTTCCGTAGAACGACGAGTGATCGCTCCTTCCCCACGGGTCGGTTAGAGCGCTCAGCTGAAAGCCGTATCCGGCGTTGATCGAGTCGAGCAGCGCCGGCAAGTGATTCGCCGAGCCGGTGCCTATGGTCACCAGTTTGTTCTCCCGTAGCCGTCCCACCATGTCGAAGTTGATCATGGCGCGCGTGAGCTCAGCTGAGATTACGGGGTTGCGCACGTAGTGGGCCGAGCCCAGAAGCCCAACCTCCTCGGCGGTGAATGCTACGAATACCAGCGTGCGATAATTCTCCGCCGACCTCCGGCTCAGCGACCGGGCCGCTTCAATTAGCGCGGCGGTTCCTGATGCGTTGTCATCGGCGCCGTTGTGCACGACGCCGTTGCTGTCGGGGTCCAGGCTTCCCGATCCCCCGAGTCCAAGGTGATCGTAGTGGGCTCCAATGACGATTGCCTCCCGCGCGAGCGCGCCGGCGCCGGGCACAACGCCTACGACGTTCTTAACGTCGAGCTCGTGTATTCCGGCGTGAGCCAGAGCTGGTGCCGAGGGATCGAGGCGGAATCGTTGGAAGTAGTCATCAAATACCGGCCGCAGGCCGGCCGCCTCAAAACGCCGGGCGATGTAAGCAGCCGCTGCGTCGAGTCCGGGGGTGCCTATTCCTCTGCCGCTGAGGCTGTCCGCGGCCAGATATCTGACATCGGCCAACACAGGGTCTCCGCCCGTCTGGCCGATCACCGACTTGGTCGGACCAGCGCACAGCGCCACTTGGAGAGCCACGTTAACCGATTTCCGAAGCATGTCTTGCATCACTGGCTCGAGTCGACAGCAAACGTTGGCGCGTGGCGCCTGTTCAGTTCACCACACCGTGTGCTGTCGGTGAGGTTTCCTGCCGGCGGCAGCGAGATCGGCCAACACGCCCAGCTGGTCACGGGTCCCGAAGGCCATCAAGATGTCGCCCACGGCGAACTCCAGCGTAGCTGGTGGATTTGGTATCATCGTTTCGTTGTCGGCACGGCGGACGGCTATTACATAGGCACCGGTATTCGACTTCACCTTGGATTGCTCAATGGTTGTGCCGACTAGATCACTCCGGGAAGAGACAACGATCTCTTCGATCCAGATGTTTTCACTTCCCGACGGCATGACAGTGTCGAAGAAGTTCGTAATGCTTGGGTTGAGAAGTTGGGTTGAGATGCGGCGGCCAGCTATGCGCGATGGGGAGATGACGTGATTAGCTCCCGCACGTTTCAGTTTGGACTCAGTGGCCGGGCTGTTGGCTCGTCCGATTATTTCCAGATCGTTGTTGAGCGTCCGCGCAGTCAGGGTAATGAAAATGTTTCTTGCGTCGTCCCCAGTGGCTGCGACAAGTCCCTCTGCGCGCTCTATTCCGGCCTCATGCAGCACCTTGTCGTCCGAGGCATCACCCACAACGTAGAGCAGGTCGCTAGGGGCTCGCTCGACCCTTTTCGGGTCAACGTCGACCACTGCGAACTGCGCGTTCGAACGGCTCAGGTCGTCGGTAATCTGCTCGCCGACCCGTCCGTAGCCGCAAACGATGTAATGTTTGTCTAGTGCTTCAATGCTTCGTTCCATCTTACGTCTCCGAAGCTGCAGCCTTAACTGCCCGCTGACAACATACTCACCTAACGTTCCGGCCAGGTAAGCCGCGCTACTCACGCCCGCAATGATGAGGACGATCGTGAACACATATCCCGTATCCGATAGCTGCCTGACCGCGCTAAAGCCTACTGTCGAAACGGTAATTACCGTCATGTACAGGGCCTCCACGAGACTCCATTCTTCAATGATCATGAAGCCAGCAGTCCCCGCTACCATCACCAGCAGCACGATGACGCTGAACCTGGTCAAGCTCCGGCGGGCGTTGCTGGCGCTGTTCGCCTTGGACTTAGCGGTCGTTGAAACCCCTTATCTGCGTGCCGGTTGAGCTTGCTGTCGGTGAGCCGCGATAAACCTCGAGACAAGCAGGGCTATGCACGTGACCCCAGCCACCGCCTCTAACGAGACGAGCGCCTGGGCCAGCGCTGATACGGGGGTTATCCGTGCATGGCCGACGGTCGTGATGGTCTGTAGGCTCAGGTGTAACAGATCGCTCCACAAGATGCCGTCCGGTCTAACCGCTACGTCAGCGTAGAATGCCCCAGGTTGAATCAACGCGATGTAGTTGTAGAGAACGCCCCAGAATATTCCGAGCAAGAGGTAAGCGGCGATGGTCCCGTAGAGAGTGTGTGTGGTGACATGGCGGCGGCCCAGCACCAGGCGCAGGATTACAATGCTACAATAGGCCATGAATACCAGGCCTAGAGGAATAACGATCCCGAGAACTGACGGCGCCACCACTTTCAACTGTATCAGCCACACGCCTATCAACGTCAGCAGGCCGAGTATCGCCGCCACGGTTCTGTGGCCACTGAAATCAACGAGGGCGAATGCTGACGCGAATAGGACCACAGACGCTGGTACAGCTAGTGGTGTCTCGGTCGGGTAGAGAAGCAATGCAATCAGGAGAGAGAAGAGAAGTAACTTGAACTTCCCCTTCTGTGGTCGCCCCTCTCGCCCCTCTCGCCCCTCTCTCCTCTCTCTCGCTTCTCTGCCCCTCGGAGGTCGCCGTGGTCCGGTAGGCCGCTGGGATTGGCTTCTGCGCTGGTTCATGGCCGAGCCAAAGATAGTTTCCTCCGCTCAGCGGCGCGACCGGCATCTGTCTCTCCGTTGTCGCTCATCCGTTGGCGGCGGCCTCAACGACCCGGTCGCGGAGCGTTTTAACCAATAATGGGTCATCGTCGGGCATGTCGGTACGCACCAGCTCCAGTCCCATCTCTTCAGCGACCCGACTTGCTACTACGTCGATGTCGTACGAGATCTCCAGATGGGCGGTCAGGAACCCTACTGGTACTACGAGAAACCGGTTGTACCCCCGGTCACCCCAGTCCCGCAACACGTCCACGAGTTCAGGTTTCAACCAGTCAGTTTCCCCTCCGCCCTTGCTTTGAAACGCACACCCCCAGTGATCGAGCTTACATCTCTCCGCCAACGCTGCGGACGTCGCTTGAAAGTCGGTCTCGTAAGGATCGCCCCAGTCGCGGACTTGAACTGGCAGGCTGTGATTTGTGAAGATGGCTACCAAATCGTCACCGTGGCGGGATAGCGCGTCGCCTATTTTTCGGGTCCACATCTCGAGGAAGGTGTCGTCAAGGTGCCAACCGTCGACGTACTTCCACGATACGCGAGCATTACCGCCCCCGCTACTTTCTGCGGCCAGTTTGTGATATCCGCCCGTGCTGAGCCGGGAGCGGAACGGAGCCAGCGGAACCGAGATCGCTGAGGTGAATCCATCATCGGTAATCTCGCGTGCCACATCTTCGATGTGCGGAGGCGAGTGCTTCATCGCGAAGCGAACCTGGTACGCGCCTGGATCGACGGTGTCGAGTTTGCCCTGGAGGTTTCTGGCGACACTCTCTGTCGCGCTATAGATGGGCGAGACGCCGACTGTGCTGAAGCGATGTTTCAGATCGTCGAAGAGATCGGGTTCGGGATCTACGCCGCGATAGAACCTGATTATGTGCCTCAAGTATCCGTAGACGTCGTCGTCGGATAGAGTGGGAGCACTTCCGTAGGCCGTGACCAGTATCGCCGTCGCGGTCGGTGTCATGAGTTTACGGCTCTTCTCTAAGGTTCATTAAGTATGGCGTGCTCGACACCAAGTTGACCGGATCGTTGCGCAATGGTACCATTCGCGGGGCCAGCCGCCAAGCTGCCCGCCCGAATCCGGAATCCTCATAATAGAACCTTGGCGTAATGCAGATAAGTCTCAGGAGATTGCGGCTCCAGCAGCACTTTTCGCAGCGCCTCTCGAGTGCTGTCGTTCTGCTCGGCGTAACAGCGTGTTCGGGATCGTACCCGCAGTCGACGCTTAACCCAGCCTCTGATTTCGGAGTGGCGATCGACAACCTGTTCACCGGGATATTTTGGTGGGCGGTTTTTGTATTCGTCGTGGTCGAGGGCTTGCTGATTATCACGATCGTTAGATTCCGCGCTCGTCCGGGTCGACCCAAGCCGAAGTTCATTCATGGACACACGGCGCTCGAGATCGGGTGGACTCTGGCACCGGCCGTCATACTTGTGTTCATCGCCGTTCCCACGATCCAGACCATCTTTCGGCATGACGGCACCGCACCGGATGGCGCGCTACAGGTAGAGGTAGTCGGCCACCAGTGGTGGTGGGAGTTCAAGTACCCGGAGTACGGAATCGTCACGGCTACAGAGTTGCACGTTGCTAGAGGCCGGCCGGTTGCACTCACGATGACGTCGGCCGACGTGATCCACAGCTTTTGGATTCCGCGTCTTGGGGGTAAGAGAGACGTAATCTTGAACCGCGTGACGAGGCTGGCTTTTACCCCCGACTCGGTTGGCGTCTTCATGGGACAATGCGCCGAATTCTGCGGTGCATCTCACGCGAACATGCGGGCTACGGTTGTGGTCGACGATGCCGCCGACTTTGAAGCGTGGATTGCAAGCCAACAGACGCCTCCTACGCCCGTTGATTCGCTGTCGCCGCTTGCGCAGCGAGGAGCGGGTGTCTTCACGGAGCGGCGGGAGCCGGCCAGCAACTCGTGCATCGCGTGCCATGCGATCGACGGCGTGTCGTTTGGGGTTCTGGGTCCCAATCTCACCCACCTGGACAGCCGTGCCAGGATCGCCGGTGGAATCATAGAGAACAACGCCATGGGGTTACGTCGCTGGCTCAGCGATCCGCCAGGGGCAAAGCCTGGTAGTCTGATGCCCAACGTGAGTCTCACGGAAGCAGAGATCGATGCGCTCGTCGCGTATCTCCAGAGTCTCCAGTAGAGGGAGTCGTTAGTGGCCGCTAGCGTGGAAGCACACACAGCCGGCGCGTCGCAAGCCCGCACCGGACTGTTGAGCTGGGTAACGACAACTGATCACAAGAGGATCGGAATACTCTACGGAGTTTCTGCGTTCGTCTTTTTCCTGGTGGGCGGTCTCGAGGCGCTGCTCATACGTCTCCAGCTCATGTCTGCGGATAATGATCTCATTGGGGCCGAGACGTTCAACCAGCTGTTCACGATGCACGGCACGACGATGGTATTCCTCGCGATCATGCCGTTGTCAGCTGCGTTCTTCAACTTCATCATCCCGCTTCAGATCGGCGCGCGTGACGTGGCGTTCCCGCGATTGAACGCTTTTAGCTATTGGTTGTTTCTGCTGGGCGGACTCTTTCTGAACGCGAGTTTCCTACTCGGCACCGCCCCGGACGGAGGATGGTTCGGCTATCTGAATCTGACTTCCAGACAATACTCGCCGGGTCTCAATATCGATTTCTGGGTGCTAGGTCTTCAGATCGTGGGTGTCGCGTCGCTAGCCGCTGGCTTCAACTTCATTGCAACGATCATCAATCTGCGTGCGCCTGGGATGAAGTTGATGCGCATGCCAGTATTCACTTGGATGAGTTTTGTAACTCAGTTCATCGTGATTACAGCGTTTCCGGTTATTACCATCGCGCTGGTGTTCCTGATGTTCGATAGGACATTTGGGACTACCTTCTTCTCAACGGCGGCGGGCGGAGACGTGTTGCTCTGGCAGCATCTGTTCTGGCTCTTCGGTCACCCGGAAGTCTATATACTAATCCTCCCTAGCATGGGAATCGTGTCTGAAGTGCTACCTACGTTCTCGAAAAAACCTCTGTTCGGGTACGCGGTTGTAGTGTATTCCGGCGTCCTGATCGGTTTCATGGGCTGGGGGGTGTGGAGCCACCATATGTTCAGTGTTGGTCTTGGCCCGATTGCGGATTCGGTATTTGCTGCGTCCACCATGATGATCGCAATTCCGACCGGCGTGAAGATCTTCAACTGGATAGCCACGATGTGGGGCGGTCAGATTGAGTTCAAGACGCCGATGCTGTTTGCCATCGGGTTCGTCGCAATGTTTATCATCGGCGGTCTTTCGGGAGTGATGCATGCCTCACCACCGGCCGATCTGCAGCAGACCGACACTTACTTCGTTGTTGCTCACATACACTATGTCCTCTTCGGGGGCGCGATGCTGGGCCTCTTTGCGGGCATCTATTACTGGTGGCCCAAGATTACTGGCAAGCTGCTAAACGAGACGATGGGTAAGGTGCATTTCTGGTTCATGATGATCGGCTTGAACTTGGCGTTTTTCCCGATGCACCTGAGTGGACTCCTGGGTATGCCGCGACGAATCTACACTTATCCCGCCGAGCTCGGCGTCGAGTCTTATAACGCGGCTTCAACAGTGGGAGCGATCGTGCTCGCGGTTGGCCTGCTCGTGTTCTTGTATAACGTCTGGTGGTCTCGGTCGCACGGTGAAGAAGCGGGAGATAATCCTTGGGGTGGTGCTACTCTGGAGTGGGCGATATCGTCTCCCCCGCCGGTGTACAACTTCACGGTAATTCCCGAAGTGAGGAGCCGGTTGCCGCTATGGCGCGAGAACGGAGTATCTGAAATTCCGCAGACCCCGCCGGAACCGATTCACGTGCCCGGAGGTTCCTACTGGCCCGTGTTGACGGCGGTGGGAGTCATAGTCATAGCCGTTGGGGCGCTGCTCAAGTCGGTTCCAGTAGCAATTACAGGAGCAGCGCTGGTGGTTTTCTTTGCCTACCGGTGGGCGTTCGAACCATTTGAACTCTAGAGTCATGTCGCATCATACGGCTACCGATCTAGATACACGAAAGATCGCTTTTTGGACGTTCATAGGGTCCGAGTGTCTCCTCTTCGGCACGCTCATCTCCACGTACTTGATCTACGAGGGCAGAAGCACTGTCGGTCCGACTACGCGCGAGATACTGAATATCCCGATAACATCGCTGAGCACGTTCGATTTGCTAATGTCCAGCCTCGCTATGGTGCTGGCGTTAGCTGCGGTCAGTCGGGGAGACGTGCTGTGGTCGCGTATCTGGCTGGCAACGACTGCGTTTCTGGGAACGGTGTTCCTCGGCTTCCAGTACTACGAGTTCTCGTCCTTCGTACACGAGGGTCTGACGATCACGACAAATCTCTTCGGCTCGACGTTTTACACGCTCACAGGTTTTCATGGTGGTCATGTGGCGGTGGGAGTTTTGCTGTTGCTGACCCTACTGGTGAGGTCGTTCCAAGGCAAGCTAGGGCCGGAGAAGGCGATGAACGTCGAAATCACGGGTCTGTACTGGCACTTTGTGGACGTGGTCTGGATCGTGATTTTCACGGTTGTCTATCTCATACAGTCAGGATGATCTGATGAATCAGTCGCACAGTCAGCCGGCCGCTCACCCCTCGACGGGGACGTATCTCGCCATAGCGACGATTCTCACCATCATCACGCTCGTGGAGGTGGGCGTTTTCTACGTTGAGCTGTTTGCGCCGGTGCTAGCCCCGGTGCTGTTGGTTCTTTCAGCTGTCAAGTTCTCACTGGTGGTCATGTTCTATATGCACTTGAAAGGAGACCACAAGCTGTTCACCTTGGTGTTTGTGGGACCGCTGCTGATAGCCACCGCTGTGCTGGTGGCTCTGCTGTTCTTGTTTGGAGTGTTCGTGTTGGGCTGACCGCACGACTGCATGAAACAAAGCCCCGGTACTCGTGACACCGGGGCTCTCTTTTTGTTACGTCACTGACACGTGACGACGATGTCGTGCCGGTTAGCGCAAATCTGCTACCCGCACTCTGGCGACGGCCGTTTGTGCCACTACCGAGTCTCCAACAAAGCCTACCATCCGGAAGAGCTGTAGGCTGACGATCACTCCGGGATCTGTGCCCTCGAACGCTTGGCGTAGTTCCTCGGGAGTGCGCACGCGTCTACCGTCCACGTGAGTGATGATTTGATCTTGTCGGAGTCGTCCGACGGATGGCCCTTGAGCGTCAACCGAAGTGACGACGGGTCCACGAGACTCCTCGGGGATCGAGGCCAACCATGTCGATCTTGTGCTTGCTTGCTCGATCAGTTCTACTC
>JAZFQE010000185.1:0-10077 GCA_036444955.1 Gemmatimonadales bacterium | reverse complement strand
ACAAAGGTGACACCGAACCCTTCCGGTTTTGTGTTCGGCTGGCAGTACAGGTCGGCCGATGCATACAGATCTGAAACGTCTGTGCGTTCACCGAGAAACCGAACACGATCCTCGATGCCAAGATCGGCAACCATTCCGGTCAGCTTGCTGAAGTATCGGCGTTCAGAATGCCGCTGCGGCCCCCCGACGATCCAGCAGTACACGTCGCGGGTCGAGCACAACTCGGCGGTGGCTGAGATTAGCGCTCGATGACCCTTCAACTCTTCCATACGCCCCACGAGGAGTAGTACGAACGCGTTGGCTGGTGTGTCGAGACGCTGTCGCACTTCTGAGCGGAGTTCCGGGCGACGGTTATCGCGGGCTGCGACCGGTGCGACCGGATTCTACACGACACTGCTTCTCACCGCCGGATACAGATCGGCGACATTCTCTTGTGTAAAGCGGCTGTTGCAGACGACCAGCCGCGGCGGGTAGCGCCGGGCCAATCGCTCTGTCCAGTGAGATTTATTTAATGCGCCGTGAAGCCAGAAGACTGACGCAGGCTTGGCACGTAGTATGACAGGACCGTAGATGCCTTGTGCCCAGGGTGAGTGGCAGACTACGGCGTCGAATTGTGAGCCGTTCAGGATTACTGTGAGCTTCTTGCGAGAACTTCGAACACTCCAGGGACGACTGGCTCGCGCTTGCGGCAATATGTGGACTGAGGCGGCGGTACTTCTTAGTTCACTGGCCAGCCGCGCGTCATGGCAGAGCGCGTATTCTGACTCAAATCCATCTTCGCCGTCTCGGAACCTCGTAAGTGACAACAGAACGGTTTCGATACCGCCAAAAAGATTCCCGCTGTGGACATGAAGAATCCGCAGGTGACTCACGAATCTGGTGCCGCCAATTCCTGGCTACGCATCATCGCGAGCTTCATCAGCGCGCCGAACAGGAACCACCATATTAACCCGTGTGGAATGGAAGAGAGCGGTGAGCCGATAGAGATACCTACGGCCGATGCAATCAGGAGAGGGCCGATACCCAAAGCGGTGGCGTCGGCGTTGCTACCCCGAAGCGTTCTAAGAGCCGGAGGCGCGTATAATACGACTACGACAACAATCAATAGGATTATTACAAGGCCAAGTAGTCCCATTTCGACGGCGGCGCGCCCGACATCTCCGTCGGTAAACACGAAGTAGTCGGTGGGCATTCTCTGAGTGATGGCGAAGGGTACGCCTATCCCCGTTCTGCCAAGTCCAATTCCAAATGGGTGCTCCGCAAGGTATTCGAGTGCCGTCTTTATTGGTGCGGAGACATAGAGCCAGAAAAGCCCCTCTTCCACTAGGAGAGTTCTGAAGCGGTCGAGGAGCTGTCCTGCCGCAAAGACGGTAGTTAGATGGACGGCAATGATTCCAAATGGTACAAGGAGCATCTGAACTAGAGTCAGCCTCCGATACCAGAACAGCGTGACCAATCCCAGCGCGAGGATGATCAGCGCAGCCCTGGTGCCGGAGACCGTTAATCCGATGAAGAAAAGGGGAATAAGGAAACCGTACATCCATCTGGTTTTCGGCTTTTCCAATTTGGAAGTCACGGTTCCGGCAGCCAACAAGATTCCGAATACCATCATGGCGGCGAACGGCCCTGGGAACGTGAACGTCGAAAAGGCCCGGAATCCCAATCTCCCCGACCCCAGTACGTACCTAAGTGTGGATCCATGCCTCAACTGGGCGAGTTCTCCTATATCGAGCAGGACCTCCGGACCAGCGAAATATTGTCTGATTCCATAGAGCGCGGTGATGACACAAAGGATCATTAGGAGACCGATGTATGCCCTTACTTGCCCAACCGTGCGGATGGCGGACATTGCAATGAGCGCGGCCATTGGAAATAGAATCCAGGACCGCAACCCTGCCATGCGGACCAGGAGTGTAGCGCCCGGGAATAGGAAGTAGACGATCGGAACGACGATGATGGTCACGATGATCGAGACCGTCGCTCCCGGACCGCGGAGCGGTGCGTTCCGAACTGCAATGGTTCCAAGCCAGGCGAGGACCGCGAGCAGGAACATTCCATCGGCGAGCGCGTAGGGCAGCCCGCCCGCTATCCGATCCTTCAGGTAGCCCTGGAACGTGCCGAAGACAATGCTCGCCATGATCGGCAGGTGGATCAGCCGGTCAGCGTACCAAACGTCCTTCCAAGATCCCGATTCCACTAATCAACCTTTCGGTTCATTCAAACCACCTTCGCACCAACCGAGGGACAATTTACCGAAATTCAGCGCTCGGTTGCTACCTTTTCGTACAGCTCCATAGTTTCGGCGGCAACGTCGTTCCATGTTCGTCTGCCTGCAGCTTCCTTGGCGGCGGTTGCGAATTCCGCCACCATTCTTCGATCCGAGGATAGAATGCGTAGCGCTTCGGCGCAGTCTTCCGCCGAGCTGGCGCGCACGAGCCAAGCCGACCTGCGATCTTCGAGTAGTTCAGTTATGCCTGCTTCCCGCGAAACGATTACCGGAAGTCCAAATGCGAGAGCTTCGGCTACCACGAGCCCGAAGGCGTCGTATACGGTCGGGTGAATGAGGAGATCGGACGCAGCATAGGCTGCCGCAAGATCCGGAAGCCCCGGGACCCAGTAAGTGCGATTTTCAATGCCGAGTTGAGATGCTAGGCTCTGATAGGAACGCAGTTTCGAGCGGCTTACTACGAGCAGATGGATTGCATCGACGTCGGCAACAGCTCTGAGCGTGACATCCAAACCTTTTCGTGCATCACCAGCGTAAAACGCTACAAATACATCCTGCGGCAATTGAAGCTCCCGGCGGGATTGCTCCCGTGGGGGTGGGGGTGGCGGTGCCGCCACGGCTTCGGAGAACCCATGGGGGATTACGGTGGCCTCCACGCTGACGCGGTAGTGTTTTTCCAAATCGAGCCGGACGCGGTTGCTCGGTGCGATGATGTGTCGCACCCCGTTCCGGTAGAAATTTCGCTCCTGTCTCTCAACGTACCAGCCCAGTACTTTCTCACCGAAGCCCGAACCCGTCGGAGCGTGCATATTGGCGAGACGCCACGCGGCAATGCAAATGTGTGCGGTGGCGATGTCCGCCGAAGTCGTGTTCCAGCCTTGCGTATGAATCAGGTCATGTCGTCTGCGCACGACTGCGAATGCCTTCGGGAACGTGAGGATGGTTGCGTAAGATGGTCGCCTGATAGTTGGAACTTTCACGACATCAACGCTTGCGGGCGGATCGTGGCTAACGTTGGTTGCGTAGAGCGTAACCTTGTGAACACGTGATATACGGCTGATCAGCTCGACCGAGTACCGGCCGTGCCCTTCTCGCACGTCATAGTCGTGAACGACAAATCCGATATCCACTATTCCCCGGCTAGTTCCGCGTAGAGCTCCAAATAGCGGGAAGCTACCTGAGTAAGACTGTAGTGCGCCATCGCCCTGGCGTACCCCCGCTGAGCTAGCTGATCACGACGCACGTTGTCCGCCAGCAATTCGCTAATCGCATCCGCCCACGCACTGGAGTCCGATTCTGGAAGGATGACGCCCGCGTCGCCCACAACGTAAGGAATTTCTCCAGAGTCCGATGCTATTACCGGAACCCGGCATGCGAAAGCCTCAGTCGCCATGCGCCCAAACTGTTCCTTCCAATTAGGTCTTGTCTGGGATGGTGCTACGAGCAGATCGACCGACGCGAGATAGCGAGCAACCTTGTCGTGTTCTGCCAGGACTATCCGCACTCTGTCCTCTTGGCCACGTTGAGATGCCCACGTTCGCAACCTCGATTCATAGGGACCCGACCCGAGTACCAAGAGAGACCAGTCTCTTTTGAGCCGGCCGAGCGCAGCCATTAAGACGTCCAAGCCTTTTTCTTCGACCAGCCGTCCCATGAATCCGATTACTGGACGTTGCAACGATAGCTCGGCCAAAACGTTTTCTTTTTCGTTCTCCTGAAGCGGCCGGAAGTGGCCGGTATCCACTGCCAGTGGAATGATTCTGCAGGTGGTTTCGGGAAAGCCCTTTTGGACCATCGCTTGCCGGACGAGCTCCCCGCACGCAGCCCAGCGCTGTGAGTTCCGGAAGACCGTTCGCTCGAACCGGCTGAACGGCCAAGGATAGTGCTTGACGATGTTCTGCGCCGTCCAAAAAAAGTGTCGCGAGCGCGTCCTCGACGTTAAGCTGGCAATTTGATATCCGGCGTAAGTATACGGTTCTTCCCAGTTGTGAACGATGTCGAACTCTCCTTCCAATATCAGCGTTGCCAGCTTGCGACGTTCGTAGGAGAAAACATGGTTCCACCGAGTGAGATGAGCTTTGAGCGGCACTATCTCATATTCCGGATGGTGGGTGCGTTCCAGATGTATGCGCCGGAGGTCTCCGTAGTGAAACGATGGAGCGGCCAGCGTGAGTGTGATATTGGGGTCTTTTGCAATCTCGGCGGCGATCGCTTGATTGAGGCCCACCACATACGAGTGCCCAATAGTCAGGACGCGTAGGGGGCTGCTCATGTGGCTTGTGCCTGTGCCTTACCGGTCACTATAGCCAGCAAGCGCTCGTCCAGGATCTGGTAATCCAGATTTTCTCGGTACCACTGTACGCGCCGCCCCTGCTCACCGGAGGCGTCGGGAGTGTTCCAGATCCGCTGCGCGGCCTCCGCGAATTGTTGTTCGGTTTCCACCACCTCAATTGGACCGTCGCCGAAGAAATCGTCATAGAGGTGTCCAGTGGACGAAACGATGCGAGCACCCACACTCAACGCTGCCAGAATTGATGTCCTCCGTCCGGTCACGCCGTCCACGAACGGAGCCAGCACCAGGCGCGCCCGAGCAAGTGCTCCGAGAATTTCCTCAGGTGGTAACCATCCCCGATAGTCCCACTCGGGTGAATACCACTGGCCCGTGACAGGATGCTCGCGGAACTGATTAGCGCTGGCGCCGAGCACCGTAAGAGGGGGGGTAGTTCGCAACTTGGCGGTCGCGGTCGAGATCCAAGACCAACTGAGTCCGGCGGCGAAGGGTGAAAAAACGACTGGACAAGAGCTCTTGGATCCGTCGAGTGCTCTATCGCCAGGTCTTCCGAGGTTGCTTCCCGAGTAGACAATCGAGACGGGCACACGCAGCGCGCGCTGCCAGGTGGGCACGGGTGTTACCACTGCATCGCACATCCGCGCCAATCGGAGAAGCTGACGTTTTTGCAACGGCGAGAGTACGAGCCAAGGGAGTCGAGTGGGTGGTACCCAAGGCTCGTGAACAAACAAGGTCGTGCGGATTCCGAGTGATCTAGCGTTTGCAACGAGTCTGGCCGGAAATCGCGATAGTCCGTGTCTTGCGTAGAGGAAGGGGACGTACTCGATAAGGATCGATCCGATGTCCCCGCGTGCTAACTCGTGCGCCACGGATTTCGGATGGTTTGTAATGTTGCCAAGAACTGAGACTGAATACCCTATGGACGACCAACTTTCCAGGAGTCTGTCGGTGTGGTCGGCTACTCCGCCGACAGCGTCAGGGTAACCCGGCATCAGGATTGCAACGGAGCTTGCCACTTTATTCGGCCTAGCTAGATACCCAGAGCCCGCCGCAGCGAACCTATCACCCGCTCTGCCCGCGGCCTGAAGTACGTGCCGACGGGTTCTCGCAGGGCCACCGGAGTCATGACGAGTAGGTAGACTGCCGTGATCGCGACCGCTGCCCCAACCAGCTGCGCCAAACCAACCGGCTTCCACCACAGCGCAGCAGCCGCCGCGACGCTCAGAACCAGTAGGAACCTCCATGCCCACGGCACGAGCGGTAACAGAGTTCCTTTCAGGCCGGCTTCCGAGCGTTTGGCGAATCGTGCGACGTTGGCGGGTATCGCGATGACGACCGCGCTGATGATCGAGCCGAGAATGACGCCGGGCATACCCATTAGGTGAACGAGTGCAAAACCTGCCCCCACCGTAACCAGTCCGTCAGATAGAGTGACGACTGCAATAAATTTGTCTTCACCATACGCGAAGTTGCCGTACTGGAGCCCCCGAGCCAGGTGCCTGAGCACAGCGTTCACAGCCAGGAGGAAGGTGAGGGTGACGCCGGCAAAGCGCTCAGACCCTACCCACCACTGTACGAATCCCTGATTGACTACGAGTGTGAAACACGCCAGGTAGCCGCTAAAGATCAGTGCCGCAAGGGTCAAAGAGGTAGACGCACGGATGAGCCGTTCCCGCGACTCTCCGGTTCGCACCTCGCTGAGCGCCGGGGCGGCAGTGTCCATCAGCAACTGAGGTTGATGGCGCAGTACACTGATTATTTTCGCGGTGCAGAAGTAGGGAACGACGGTCGCGGGGCCGAGTACCTTGCCAACAATCAACAAATCTGTTCCCGAGAGAAGGACGTGGGAGATCTGCTGAGCACTGATCCAAAGATATCGCGCAATTCGCGCGCGAAGATAGGCCACGTCCAGCCGGGGGATTCGTCGCGGCAGCGTTTCGGGAAAGGTCTTCTTAATCCTTATGTATGTTAGGGCGGCGGTCAGGCTCTGAGTCACACTCCAGCCGAGGGCGACAGCGTAGAGTCCGAAGTTGTTGAGGACCAGTCCCACAGTCACAATAGTGCCCATCGTCCAGCTTGCGGCACTGATGACGCCGAGTGCGGCGAAGTCTTGCAGGCCGTGGAGGGTTGCCTGGAAAATTCGCAGGGGAAACATCAAGATGTATACCAGCATGACGGCGGCGAGCGGCCAGCGTACGGACACCCACTCCTGAGGGAGCAAGAGTAGTAGGGCCGCACTGGCAATGAGAACTATTGGGATCTGGAGAAGTACGTGATTTGCGGTCTGTCCCATGAGGCCGGTGATGTTCCTGCCGCCTTCCCCGCTCACCCCTGCTCGGCCTGTCGTGAAGGCGATTTCGCGTGGCAGGATAACCGTGATGCCGAGGTCCAGGAGTGCCAGGAACCCGACGATCTGAACGACAAGCAGCCAGAGGCCGTACCGTTCTTGACCTAGTTGTGATAAGAGGAACGCCGTCAGCCATATGCCGACGAGCGTTGTGACGAGTTGGTAAGCGTAGCCGACGCCGACCCCGGAAATCAGACGGCGGGTACGGGTCACCCCTTCAATCTCCCCGCCCCCCCGCTCCTCGCCATTGCATTGGTTGGAAGAAAACTGCGGGCAGTACGTTGGCGCCTGAATTCACGCACAATATCTAGAGACTCCTGGGGGTTAGGGCAAATCGAAATCCCGTGCGTAGCCTGCCGATGAGCTATAGTCCTTGCGCACAACACGCTCCCCATCTTAGAATCGCTGAGGTTCCCTTGATTGATGCCGACTAGCCTAAGACCATGAAGTCTTTCCTCCTAGTCTTCCTGACTGCTGCCGCGTGCACGACTTTGTTCCTGCCACTCGTCGTACGCATCGGCCGTCGGCTGGGTGCAGTCGACCGCACGAGAGAGCCTCCGGTTCCCCGTATTGGCGGACTGGCCATCTGGCTGGGCGTTGCATGCTCGCTGCTTCTGGTTGGGGTCGTCTTTACTCCGACCGCACTTACGCTGCTCGCGTCGTCGGAGTCCCTAGGAGCTGTCGCAATTGCAGCCACAGTGGTGCTCGTACTTGGAGCGGTGGATGACGTAGCACCGCTGACGGCGTGGGTTAAGCTGCCGGTGCAGGTGTTGGCTGCTGGCTTCGCCTTTCTACTGGGCGTTAAGATCGTGCTGGTATCTGGCCCAACGGGTGCTATCAGCCTCAGCCCGGTCGTCAGCCTGTTGGTCACGATCCTCTGGCTGGTTGGCATCAGCAACGCGTTCAACCTGCTCGACGGCGCAGACGGCGTGGCGACTGGTTCTGCCTTCTTTGCTGCGACCGCGATTTTCATCGTTTCAGTTTCGCTGGGTAATCCGGCCATTGGATTGGTCACTGCGGCGCTGGCCGGCTCGCTGCTAGGGTTCCTCCCTCATAATCTGCCCCCGGCTCGCGTTTTCCTCGGCGACTCGGGCGCCCTGCTAACCGGATTCCTGCTAGCGGCCCTAGCTGTTGAGGGATCTACCAAAGGGCCTACGATGGTTGCGATCGCTGTTCCCCTGGTTGCGTTCGCGCTTCCCGTGTTTGACACAACGCTGACCGTGTTGCGCCGGTTGATGAGGGGCAAACCGATATTCGAGCGAGACGAAGACCACCTGCATCACCGTCTTCAAAAAGCCGGGTTCAAACCCATGCAAGTTGTGGCGGTTCTGTACGCAGCTAGTGCCGGGTTTGCGCTTATCGCGATGCTCTTTATCAATGCCACCGCGAGAACATACGCTGTAGCTCTCGTCATCATAGGTGTTGCGGTGTGGCTCACCGTACGGTACTTGAAGCTTCACGAGTTAAACGAGCTCGCACGCCTTGCGCGCAGAGGAATTGTGAAGCCGCGAGCGATCGCGATGAACGTCCAATTGCGGCAGGCATCCGAGCGTCTGGAATCCGCAACGTCGGTTGACGATCTCTGCGGAGCACTGGCTATTCTGTTTCGCGGATCGGAGTTCGATACCGTTTTCCTAGTTCTCAGCAAGCGTGGCGGCCAGGCCGCGGACAGAAAGTACTTTCGCCTCGAAGACGGAGACTTCGTCGAAGGAGAACCGGGAAAGCGGCCGGACGAGTGGGAGGTCGTGTGCCCCTTCGAGGGCGGGGATTGGATCGGAGAATTGCACTTACGCCGCCGCTTAGCCCGAAAGTCGTTGTTGCTCGATCTGAATTTGTTGCTCGAGGTAGTCCAGCCGTCGCTCGCTAGCGCTGTCGAGAAGATCCAGAGGTCTTCCGCTCCCGTCACTTGAGAATCCTCCATCTCAGCAAGTACTACCCTCCCGAACCAGGCGGTATCGAGCACATTGTCGCTTGTCAGGCGGAAGGGGCGCAGAGTGCCGGACACGATGTAACCGTCGTGTGCGGAGCGGGCCCCGGCAAAGCCGGTCCTGAGTCGATCGAAGAACTCCGCGGCGTTCGGGTAGTGAGACTTCCGACATACGCGGTGATCTGGTCCCAACCCATCATCAAGGGATATCTCAAGCATTCAGCCAGCAGTGCGGATATTGTGCACGTGCATCACCCTAATCCACTGGCTGATATCGCTGCGCTTACTCGGGTCACTGCACCGGTCGTGATTACGCATCACTCTGATGTAAGACGGCAAAGATTAATCCGGCCGTTCTATATGCCGTTGGTGCGGGCCGTGCACCGTAAGGCGAGCGCGATTGCCGTACCGACCCGATCACACGTTACCATCTCGAATGAGCTGCGCGGATTTGAAGACAAGTGCCACATTATTCCTTTCGGGGTCGACGAGGCGCGATTTTCACCGGGCGAGGTTGAAAGACCGGCTCCGTTCGGCGCATTCGGTGATCGACCAGTCGGGCTGTTCGTGGGCCGCTTGGCGAATTACAAAGGGTTAGATGTTCTGGTCAACGCCGTACGAGGTACGGAGCTGGCTGTCGTAATCGTCGGCGCTGGAGAATTGGGGCGCTGGTTGGAGCAGAAGATAAAGCGGCTCGGCGTCGAATCGAACGTCTCGTTGGCCGGTGCCGTCAGCGCGCGGGAGCTGCCCGACTACTATCGCGCAGCGGCTTATTTCGTGCTTCCCAGCACGACTCCGGCCGAAATGTTTGGGGTGTGTCTGGCGGAAGCTATGGCGTGTGGAACCCCTATCATCACGACAGCGCTGAAAACTGGGGTGCGCGAAGTAAACGCGCCCGGTGAGGTGGGTCTCGAAGTACAGCCCGGCGACGCGACGGGGCTGCGGGAAGCGATGGAGAAGTTAGCCGGTGACTCTGCGCTCAGGAGAGAGATGGGGTTAAAGGCACGGAAGCGCGTCGAGGACCGCTTCACGTTGCGCGGTATGATCGACGCGCACCTGCGACTCTATACTGAAATTCTTTCTGCGGCTTGAGTTCCTAGAACAGACCGAACTCGATGTCCCCCTGCCGGAGTCTAAGTCCCGGGGAGGGGAAGTGGACCTGGTCCAGGAATGTCGCGAGTGTAAACCACCACGCGGCGCGAATCGGTATTCCCCCGAATTCTATATCCGTCGTCAGATACCAGTCGTTGACTGGCGGTATCGTAATCCAATGTGGTACCCCATGT
>JAZFQE010000184.1:0-2053 GCA_036444955.1 Gemmatimonadales bacterium | reverse complement strand
GGATCGCGGTTGTATGGCGTCGCTCTCATTCCCTTGCAGGATCCAGCTCGGGCGGTAGACGAGCTACGGCACGCGAAAGAGAAACTAGGCCTGGTGGGTATCTTCTGGCGTCCCAACAAGCTGTGCGACCGGACGCTCTCAAGCCCCGATTATTTCCCGATTTATGAGGCAGCATCCGACCTTGGAGTAGCCATATGTGTCCACGAGGGCGCGCGCACCGTGCTACCCCAGGCCGGATCGGACCGCTACAGCGAATTCGGTCGTCACATCGCTTGCCACCCCATTGAACAGATGCTCGCCTGCCTCAACCTCTGCGCGGACGGTGTCCTCGAACGGTTTCCCCGTCTCAAGGTCGCCCACCTCGAGTCGGGTTGCGGCTGGGTCCCGTTTTGGTTGGAACGGATGGATGAGCACTGGGAGCACATTTCACACGGCTCCGCCCGAACCACGAAGGAAAAACCCAGTGTCTACTTTAAGCGCCAGTGCTGGGCAAGCTGCGAGGCCGGCGAAGAACTTGTAACATGCTTTGTGGAGCATGTGGGGGCGGACTACCTAACGGTCGCCACTGACTACCCGCATAGCGATGCCGTTGGCAAATTCCCAGATCTGACCGTGGGAGCGCTCAGCGCCAACAGTAAGATTAGCACCGAGGCACGGCGGAAGATGCTGTGGGACAATCCGGTTCGGCTATACGGGTTGGAGGCTTAAAGATGGCTAAATACCGAGTGGTTTACTGCGGAAGCAACGACGTCCCTGTGGATCTGATCAAGCCGATACTTGATGAGATCGACGCAGAAATGGTCATAGAGAGGCCTAAGTCGGAAGCGGAGGTGGCTGAGGCCGGACGCGATGCGGACGGGTTGATCTTCCACGGCGCGATTCCATTCACACGCGAAATTATCCTCCAGCTGAAACGCTGCAAGGTCGTGTGTCGTACCGGCGTTGGAGTAGATCGAATGGATCTCGAATCCGCCGCCGAGCGCGGTATCGTGGTGAGCAATGCGGCGGGTTGCAACGCCATCGAAGTCGCGGAGCAAACGATCGGGCTACTGATCGCGTCTGCGAGAAAGCTCGTGCGCATGAACCAGTACGTTCACGAGGGGCGCTGGCGGCGTCACACGGCCGAGATGCATGCCTTTCGTGGTCCCGTCTCGCGCATCGCAGGACGGACCCTAGGGATTGTCGGGCTGGGTCACGTGGGGCGCCAAGTTGCTCCGCGCGCACAAGGAATGAAGTTAAAGGTCCAGGCTGCCGATCCTTATCTGGAGCCGAGAATCGCCCAGGACTTTGGTGTGCCCCTTGTTACCTTGGATGAGCTTGTCCGGACATCAGACTTCGTTAGCCTGCACGCTCCCCTCACAGGCGCGACACGCAGGATGTTTGACCGCGAGCGATTGGCTGCTATGAAGCCAACCGCATTTCTCATCAATTGTGCTCGGGGCGGCCTCGTGGACACCGAGGCCTTGTACGACGCCCTTGTCTCAGGTCAACTTGCGGGCGCGGCCCTTGATGTCACAGACCCTGAGCCCATACCGGCCGATCACAAGGTCCTCACCCTCCCCAATGTCATAGTCACTGCCCACACTGCCGCCAACTCGAACGAATCCTACGTTGACTGTCAAACCCACGCGGCGCGAGAAGTGGCGCGGGTCCTCAGCGGTCAACCACCCACCACGGAAATCAAAGACCCCTGGCTGGTGGGTGGTGCGCAGGATGAAGGGTTTGGTGGCGTGTGAGTATTATCTGATAGGGATCGAGGGAGGAGAGAAGGAGTTAAAGATGGCGAGTTCATTAATGGCGGGTTACGCCACCAAAGGGCAGGGGGCGGGACCGCTCATTGTGACCGAGCGGGCAGGTCTGTTTGAGAAATACGGCCTGCATGTGCAAACCCGTCTGATGGGAGGAGCACGAGGCGTTGTCCGTGGCCTGATGAGCGGTGAGATCCAGTTCGGTAATCTGGCCGCTCCCAATATGATGCGGCTCAGCCTGGAGGAAAACTTGGATCTCGTTTATCTGACCGGTGGCATCAACCAGCAATTTCTGGTGGGACGTC
>JAZFQE010000183.1:0-5312 GCA_036444955.1 Gemmatimonadales bacterium | reverse complement strand
ACAAGGGCGGCAACCTCGCGAGCTGGAAGGACGCCGATTGATCCGCCCGCAGACAGCCAAGGTGAGCGCTTTTTTCGGTGGTCACTTTTCGTTGCAGTGATCGTCACTGCTGTGGGGAAGGCAATTTGGTGGCGCTAGCGTTTAGGGGAGTCACGTACAGCTACCCTGATTCTAACTCTCCAGCGCTTCGCGACGTCGACCTCGAGTTCAAGACTGGCGGGGTAACTCTCATAACCGGCCCGGTGGGCTCCGGATGCTCCACCCTGTTGCTGGCGGCTACCGGCCTCGTCCCGCGCGTGACAGGCGGCAGTTTGCAAGGTTCGGTTACAACGCTGGGTCATGACCCGTCCAGCGATGATGGGAAGGAGTCGCTGGCGGGGCGTGTGGCGCTGTTGTTTCCCACGCCGTGGACCCAGCTGTCAGGAATGGCGTTCCGAGTGTGGGATGAGGTTGCATTTGGACCAGCAAATCTCGGCTGGTCCCGTGAGCGGATTTCTCGTGTGGTGGAGAGATCGATGGCGCGATTTGGCGTCACCCACCTCGCCGATCGCGATCCGACCACGCTATCGGATGGAGAACTGCAGCGAGTGATTATCGCGGGGCTATTAGCCATGGAGTCCGAGCTCGTGTTGCTCGACGAACCCACGTCACAGCTCGACCCTGCGAGTGCGGAATCCTTTTATCAGTTTCTACCGGAACTGGCGTTGAACGCGACAGTGATCATAGCCTCGACAGATATCGACAGAGCGTACCCCGTTGCGGACAGGGTGATCGTGCTGGACGACGGCGTATGCGTAGCGGAAGGCGATCCGAAAGTCACGCTGGCACAAGAGCACGTCGCCGATCTGGGAGCCACTGCTACCGTCGGTTCGCTGTTCCGCCGCGCTGGAGTGCAGGGACCCGTGCCGATATCGGTTGCTGATGCGGTAAAGGTGGTGAACCGATGACCGTGCTTCGGTTTTCAGATGTGCGTTTCAGTTATGACAGCTCACGCGAGGTACTAGGAGGCGCCTCGTTTGATCTGCTTGCCGGTGAGATCGTGGCGCTGGTAGGTGAAAACGGGGCTGGCAAGACAACTATTACGAAACTGATCGCGGCGCTGCTACATCCTGGTGGCGGTGTCGTTGAGGTCTGCGGGGTCAGTACGGTGGGTGGGGTTCCCGAAGACTTCGCTGCCTCGGTGGGCTATCTCTTCCAGCGTGTAGATCAGCAGCTGTTCGCGAAAACTCTCATAGATGAAGTTGCCTTTGGTCCGTTGGCGGCCGGGAAGACCGTGGCAGAGGCTCGGGAGATGGGTGCGGGGACCTTGCGGCGGGTTGGTCTCTATCAACAGCGCAATACTCATCCCTTCGATCTGTCTCCTCCTCATCGAAAATTGGTTGCGCTTGCCGCCGCGATGGCCCAGGAACCTCAGCTGTACGTACTGGATGAGCCGATACAGGGCCTGGACTGGGGTGGCATTGGGTTGGTGGCGAAGATCATGCGTGAGTTAGCAGCCAGCGGAGCTGCTGTGCTGGCAGTAACGCATAACATGTCGTTTGTAGCGGAAGTGGTTGATCGCGTGTTACTCGTGTCGGGTGGGAAGATTGCGGCTGACGAGAGCGTGGTAAATGTCATGCTCTCCGACAGCAGTCCATGCCGGTTGGGTCTGGCTCGGCCGCAGGCGGCTGAGCTAACGATAGCTCTTGATTTGCCGGGAAGACCGATTCGGCACAGCGACATTGTGGACGCAATAGCCCGGCGACTCTAGGCGTCAGTTCTATGATCTCACACCGGGCGAAAATCTGTGGTGGCGGTTACTCGCCTTGCAAAAGCAGCCAGCAGCTTGGCCGCTTTATCTACGTCTCCGAGGTCCACCATCTCATTAGGGCTGTGCATATACCGGTTTGGTAGGGATACGAGGCCAGTGGCTACGCCGCGGAGTGTGGTGTGAATGAAGTCGGCGTCGGTCCCGGTGTCTGAGGGAGCAGCGGCCAGTTGGTAGGGGATCTTCTGCGTCTCGGCGACTTTCACTAGCGTCTCGAACACAACGGGATTCACGACCGATCCACGTGACAACACCGGACCTTTCCCGAGCTTTATATCCCCATGCTCCTTTTGTTCAACTGTGGGATGGTCTGTCGCGTGTGTAACATCGACTACAATAGCGACGTGAGGATCTAATCCAGAGGCGCTCGTCTTTGCGCCCCCGCCGGTCCAGGCAATCTCCTCGCGCACTGTTGCGACTGCAAAGACTCCTGCCGCCGGTTTTCTGTGGGCGAGGATTCTAAGTGCATCCAGAACTACGAACGCTCCAATCCGGTTGTCCATAGAACGAGACACGATGCGCCGATGTGGAAGCTCCAACGTTGAGGAAGCCAGCACTGCCGGATCGCCTATTCTGACACGTTTCAGAGCTTCGCTCTTGGTCTTAGCCCCAATGTCGATCCAGAGGTCAGTTACTTTCGATGCGGTATCGCGGTCATCTGTCTTGATCAGATGTATCGGCTTCTTGCCGATCACCCCTTCCACGTTGCCCCGCTTCGTGGCTATTGCCACCCGCTGGCCGACCAAGACCTGGTGGTCCCAACCCCCGATCGTGGAGAAGTAAATGAATCCCTGGTCATCGACATGGTTGATCATCATGCCGATTTCGTCAATGTGACCGGCCAGCATGACACGAGGGGCGCCGTCGGGATTGATGCTTGCCACGCAGTTTCCGCCAATGTCGACAGTTACTTCGTCGGCAAATTGTTTGGCTGCGGTGCGCCAAAGCCGGCTCGGTGCCGTCTCGAAACCGGAGGGCCCCGGGCTGTCCAGCAAGCTCTTGAGAAACTCTAACGACGTAGACTTCATTCGACGGTTCCGATGTCTGCTACATATTGCCCGCTATGCCGCATCGGGGGATTACCGATCCGCGGCGATGTGCCTGATGAGCCGTTTGTCGAGCTGCTCAGCCGAGCAACACAAAACCACGGTAGTACGACTGATCCTAGCGTGCGGCAATTCTCCTCGTCGTGGCGCTCGCGACTCGGTAGAGCGCAAACATCACGAGCAACAGAAGTATGACGCCGGGGTAGCTGAGATTCGAGTGATCTCCCCAGAACGCAAGTGCGTCAGCGCGGCCCACGATAACGATAGGAATGGCGAGCAGGATACCCAGCAAGGCTTCGCCAGTTATCAAACCGGCTGCGAACAGAAGTCCGTGCCGGTCTCCCGTCGTCTGGGCCTCCCGCAGTCTAGTCTGTTCGACGTCCGCGGCCCCTGCGGCCCTTGCGGCCCCTGCGGACACTTTGGACTGGTACCTCCGAACCGCCCACGCTATCAGACCGCCGATAAAGATCGCCACGGACAGCTGGAAGGGGAGGTATATACCCACTGCAACTGCGAGCACGGGTGTGCGAAATTCGCTGCCACGTTTCTCGAGCCATACGTCGAGGAGAATGATGCCTACGCCGACACCCATCCCAATAACGATCATGGTCCACGGCAGTCCGCCCCGGAACACTCCTCCAGCTACCGAGGCCATAAGCGTTGCCTGCGGAGCGGCGAGCGGGTTCGGGTGCAGCGCAGTGGGAATTCCGATTCCGTAGGCCTTGAGCAACAACGTGAGTACGGGAGCGATGACGAATGCTGCCGCAACAACGCCTACTACCTGCATGATTTGCTGCTTATAGGGCGTAGCTCCGACGATCCGCCCCGCCTTCAAGTCCTGTAGGTTGTCTCCAGCTATGGCTGCGCTACATGCAACGACCGCGCCGATGAGGATTGCGGCTGCTGGTCCGATGATGCTCTGTGTGCCAAGCAGCGCGACCAGGAGAAGTGCTGACGCAAGGATCGTAGCGATCGTCACTCCGGAGATCGGGTTGTTGGAAGAGCCGACGAGTCCGGCCATATAGGCTGCCACCGCAGCGAACAGGAAGCCTGCCACCAGCATCAGCACGGCCATAACTGCGCCCACGCCGATACTGTCGGTGAAAAAGCTGAACAGCAAGAACAACGGCACTATTGAGATCGCGATGGCTATGCCGACCCACTGCATCGGGGTATCTCGCTCGGTGCGTTCGTCTGCGGCGACACCGCCCTGTCTCGTGCGCTGGTATGCCTCCAGCCCCGCCCTGATGCCGCGAACCAGACTCGTGCGCAAGCTTACTAGCGCCCACAACCCTCCAACCACCATTGAGCCAACTCCGAGGTAGCGCGTCTGGCTCGACCAAAGCTCATTCGCCGCGTCCACCGCATTCGCTGCGTCAGCGGGGATACCGTGCGTAATCGCAACTATCGGTATGGCCACCAGCCAGTTGAGCGCACCACCGAGGAAGATCAGGACCGCAATGTTGAGGCCCACTATGTAGCCGACCCCTACAAGTGCGGGTGAGAGGTTAGTGCCGAAGTAAGCGATTGACCCACCGACGTACCACGCCTTCTCCAACAGCCCACCCCACAACCGGAAACCTGTGTCGCCCAACTTGAATAGGGCGCCGATCATGCCTGCCCAGGCTATGTATTTGATTCCCGCCCCCCCAGTGTCACCCACTTTGAGAACTTCAGCGGTCGCTACTCCCTCGGGGAACCGAAGTGGGGTTTCTACTATCAGGGCCCGTCTCAGCGGTATCGTGAACAGCACGCCCAACACGCCTCCCAGCGCGGCGATCATCGTGGTCTGCCAATAATTGAATTCGGTCCATGTCTCGAGGATGATCAGCGCGGGGATCGTAAAAATGACACCCGCGGCTAAACTCTCACCGGCGGACGCGGAGGTCTGAACGATGTTGTTCTCCAGAATGTTCGACTCCCGAAACAGCTTGAGCACAGCCATGGAAATCACTGCGGCCGGAATGGATGCGGAAACGGTTATGCCGGCGAACAGCCCCAGATACGCGTTGGCTCCAGCTAGAATCATCGACAGCAGAATGCCGAGGATTACAGCTTTGAAGGTGATTTCCGGCAGAACGGTAGACGCGGGGATGTAAGGTGCTTCGTTGCCGCTTGCCCGTTGGCTTGCGTCGTTTCCCATCAATCGTTCTCCTTGGTTGGACGGATATATAGATTCAGGTACCGCGACGGCACAGTGGTGCGGAATTTACACGAGGGGCGGTAGGGCGGTAGGGCGGTGGGGCGGAAAGGCGGGAAGTGGTGTAAGGTGACCTAGCGTATGCTATTCGCGGTCTTGCGGAGGTACGCAGTCATCCATACCGTTCGGTCGCCGTCCCACAGATCGTCCTCAATACGTTGCCCAGTTGTCTATCCAGGCGTTATTGATCGGAACGAGTCCGGTGCGTGTCTTCAACGCATTCTCAACGTTGCAGGAGTGGTAGTCGAAGTGGTAGTCC
>JAZFQE010000182.1:0-13400 GCA_036444955.1 Gemmatimonadales bacterium | reverse complement strand
CACTCATTACGTTTCGGCCCGACCTAGCGGCGAACACGAAACGTATGCGGCTTATTGATTTCTTCACGATAGACAGACTCAACCTGGCTCTCTCAGGCTGCAACAAGGAGGAGATCCTGCACGAGCTCGTATCGCTGCTGGGACTCGATGAGAACGCCGACAACATGCTGCACAAGATGCTCCGCAGGAGGGAAAATCTTGGATCGACCGGCATCGGGAAAGGCATCGCGATCCCTCACTGCCGATCCCTCGTCGTCAGCAACCTGCAGGTTGCGTTTGGGCGGAAGTCTGAGGGCATCGAGTTCAAGGCGATAGATGACAAACCTGTCTATCACTTTTTCTTGATTGTTGCTCCTCCTCTCGAAGTCTCCAATCAGTATCTGCCGGTGCTCGGAAAGATCGCGCAATTCTCAAAAGAACCCGACGTGCCTGAACGGCTGCTAGGACTCACCAAGCCAGATCAGTTCCTCGCGCTTCTCGCCGAAAAGAACTTCTAGCGGGACTACTCCCACTCTATGGTGGCCGGGGGTTTTGTGCTCACGTCGTAAACTACTCGGTTGACGCCGGACACCTCATTGATGATTCGTCCGCTGACACGGGCTAACACGTCGCTGGGGAACTCATACCAATCGGCAGTCATACCATCGGTGCTGGTCACGGCTCGCAGGGCTATTACGTTACCATACGTTCGGGCGTCTCCCATTACCCCAACTGACTTTACCGGAAGCAGCACGGCGAACGCCTGCCATATCTCATCGTAGAGATCAGCTCGGGAAATCTCCTCCAAGTATATCGCGTCTGCGTGCCTGAGCACCTCCACGCGTTCCTTTGTAACAGACCCTATGATTCGTACCGCCAGTCCGGGGCCGGGAAACGGATGTCTCCTTACAAGCTCTTCTGGCAGGCCGAGAGCTCGTCCGACTTCTCGAACCTCATCTTTGAATAGTTCCCGCAAGGGCTCGATCAGCTCAAACGGTAGATCTGGTCTTAGTCCGCCAACATTGTGATGCGTTTTAATCGTCGCCGACAGCCCGCCCTTGGCTGACAAGGACTCGATGACATCCGGATAGAGGGTTCCCTGAACCAGGAATCCGACGTCCCCCTCTACGCACCGTGCAGCGTCTTCGAACACGTCTATGAAGGTGTGCCCAATGACACGACGTTTTTCTTCGGGGTCTTCAACCGCCTCCAGTTTCCGGAGGAATCGGTCGGAGGCATCAACTACTCTGAGGTCGATGCCCAGATGCGCCGCAAGCATTTCCTCGACCTGTTCAGCTTCCGCTGATCTCAACAGCCCATGATCAACGAAGATACAGGTCAGTCTGTCACCAATAGCGCGATACACCAGCGCCGCGGCAACCGATGAGTCGACTCCACCCGAAAGCCCGCAGATAGCGCGCCCCGAGCCCACCGTCATCTTGACCGCGTCGATCTGCTCATCGATGAACGCAGCCGGCGTCCAGTCGGCCGTGCAACCACAAATTTGAAAAAGGAAGCTGTTTAACATCTCCCGACCCCTAGCGGTGTGGGCCACTTCGGGATGGAACTGCACACCGTAGATCCCTCTATCTGGGTTCGAGAAGGCAGCGATCACGGCATTGTTGCTCGAAGCGGTGACGGTGAATCCGGTCGGTAGTTCGCTGACCCTGTCGCCGTGACTGGCCCACACCGACTCCCGGCTGCCCTCCTCAAACTTCTCGAAGAGATCCCCGGTGCTCAGAATGGTCACGTCTGCACGGCCGTATTCATGCTCGTCAGCCCTTTCCACAACGCCGCCGCACTCCAACACCAGCGCTTGCATGCCGTAACAGATCCCCAAGATCGGAACACCGATAGCCAGGAGATCCCTCGGTAACTGCGGGGCTTCGGGGTCGTAAACCGAATCTGGACCGCCGGATAATACGATGCCTTCAGGCTTGCTCCCCTCGAGCTCGGAGACTGAAGTCGGTGGAGGACGAATCTCGCAGTACACATTCTGCTCGCGCACACGTCGCGCAATCAGCTGCGTATACTGGGAGCCGTAATCCAGGATCAAGATGCCGCTATGTCGTTCAGCCATCGATCATGACTGCCATTCCAGCAGCGCTCGTTCGCGCCGCATCAAGTCATCGAGCGACTCGCGAACGCCTATCACCAGAATCAATAAGCCTTTCCCCAAAGCGCTTCACTTACCGAAGCTTTCTCGCACCACAAGCAGGATTTGGGCACCTCCTTTGAGCGAAACTCCTCGTCGGGCAGCACCCGGATGGTAGCCTTCGTTGCCTCCTTGATCGCCATCTCGCACTCTTGATCGCCGCAGAATCCGCTATACACAAAGCCACCTACATCGTTCATGAGATCCACAAAGGCCGATCTGTCCAAGCCACGGTGGCTGTTGGCCTCCTGCCGCGCGTACGCCCGTTCAAATAGCGTCCTCTGTATCTCGCTGAGTGTGGATTTTACGGAGTCCGACAGCCCATCGATTTTCGTCGCATTCTTTCCTCCGGTCCGCGCCGCGACAACAACCTGATTCCGCTCGACATCCCGCGGTCCGATTTCCAGCCTCACAGGTACGCCCCGGCCTTCCCACTCGTAGTATTTGGCGCCCGGTTTGAGGTCATCCCTGTCATCGAGCTTCACTCGGTGTCCGGCAGCGCGAAGCTCGTTAGCGATTTGTGTCCCGACCTCGAGGACACTTGCTCGATCCGTATCTTTCCTCCAAATCGGGACTATAACCACCTGAACCGGCGCCAGTAGAGGTGGGCACACGAATCCGACATCATCACTGTGGGTCATGATCAAACCGCCGATCAGACGGGTTGATACCCCCCAGGATGTACTCCATACATAGTCGAGCGAGCCAGATTTGGTTTGGTACTGAACGTCAAACGCGCGAGCAAAATTTTGCCCCAAGTTATGCGAGGTCCCGGCCTGCAGCGCCTTGTTATCCTGCATCAGTGCCTCACATCCGTAGGTACGCAGTGCCCCAGCAAACTTCTCCGAATCGGTCTTGATCCCAGTTATCACTGGCATTGCCATCCACTCTTCCATGAACTGCCGGTATAGACCTAGGATGAGACGCGTTTCGTCTTCGGCTTCATGCTCGGTCGCGTGAGCAGTATGCCCTTCCTGCCAAAGAAACTCAGTGGTCCGCAGAAACAACCGCGTGCGCAACTCCCACCGTATGACGTTGACCCACTGGTTTATGAGCACCGGTAGGTCGCGGTAGCTCTGAATCCACTTGGCGAACATGGAATAGATGATCGTTTCGGAGGTGGGTCTGATAACCAGCGGCTCCTCCAACTCCTTCCCACCAGCCCGAGTAACGACTGCCGTCTCGGGGGCGAAACCCTCGACGTGTTCCGCTTCCTTTGCGAGAAAGCTCTGTGGTATCAAGAGGGGAAAGTACGCATTCTCGTGTCCAGTTTCCCTGAACATCAGATCCAGCGCACCCTGCATCAGCTCCCAGACGCGATAACCGCGGGGCCTGATCACCATGCATCCGCGCACCGGCGAGTGGTCCGCAAGCTCGGCTCGCATGATTACGTCATTGTACCACGCGCTGAAATCCTCTGCCCGCGGCGTAATTCCTTGATCGGCCATCAGCTACCTAGAAAGCCCCATGTTGCAGCGCACAACGTTGTTCCCTCAGTTTTCAATCTCCCGGCCTTGCAAGCAACATCAGTCAGGCCGTAAATACTCCTTGGTGAGCTTCGACAGTTCCACTCTCTCTTCCGATCCAGTCGCGAGGATTCGCACAACCACTTTTCCGTCACTTCTTTCCTCAGGCCCGATAATGATGGCAGTGCGCGCCTTCCGGGCCGCTCCCAATTTCATCTGCTTTCCCAGCGCCTGGCTCCGCAGCGGATATTCCACACTTAACCCGAGGCCGCGAAGGGAACGAGCCAGCCTCATCACCTCTGGAACATCCTCAGGCGTCACGCCGACGACAAAAACGTCCAGGCCCATTCCCTCGAAGGGAACCAAACCGCGTTCCTTGAGAAGTTCTCCCACTACGACGTCACCCATGCCGAACCCCACTGCCGGGAGATCTACACCGCCTAGGACTTTCAGCAGACCGTCGTAGCGTCCGCCCCCGCAGATCGCGCGAAGGGATTTCGACGAATCAAACAACTCGAACACTATCCCAGTATAGTAGGCCAGCCCGCGCACAACCGAGCAGTCGACGTCAATCATACCTCCGAGTCCCATTGCATCGAGGGCTTCGACGCATTCACTCAGGTTTTTCGTTGCAGCGGTGTCCCCACCGGCGCGCTCAATGGCGTTACTTACATCGGTGAGTCCCCGGACGGTCGCTATGTCGAGCACCTTGTTTGCTACTGTTTTCTGCATACCTGCCTTGAGCAAGAATGAATGCAGGTTGGCAGTTTTTTCTCTGTGAACTTTATCCATCGCGGCGTAGGCAGATCCAAGCTGCTCTTCCGAGACTCTGGCTGCCAAGAGCAAAGACTTAACAACCGAGCGATCGGATACGAGCACGCGGAAGTCGTTTTCTCCTAGCCCCAGCTCGTGGAGGGAGTCAATCGCCACCGCGATGACTTCCGCGTCGGCCAGCGGCGACACCTCACCAATCACGTCGAGATTGAACTGATGATGTTCTCGGAACCTCCCACGCTGCTGTCGTTCGTAGCGAAACAGTTGTGGGATCGCGAACCATCGGATGGGCTTCTTAAGAGCTGGGGCTCTCGCGGCTACCATTCTTGCCAGCGTTGGCGTCATCTCAGGCCGCAATGCGACTGCCCTGCCCCCTTTGTCCGTAAATGCGTAGAGCTGGTCAACGATCTCGTCACCGCTCTTCTCCGTGTACAGATTGAGCGACTCCAGCGGCGGTCCGTCGTACTCCTCGAAACCGTACGTCCTAGCGACCTCTCGCCAGGTGTTAATGATGTGGTTTTTCAGAGCTGTATCGGGGGGATACAAATCGCGAAATCCCGGCAGTGCCTGATGCTGCATCGACACAATCTAGCCGAGCGGCGCAAATCCCGGCAAGCGGGACATTGCGTCACCTACTGCATACGTGGAACCGGTAACTAGAACGGTGCCCGCCCCATAGCGCACCTCGCGAAGTGCCGTGTCGAACTGCGGCTCGTGAATAATGGTGCAGGGCAACTGCAACTCGGTGATATCGTACTCGGTTTGCCTCTCTCTGGGGGCGGTCGGAGCGTTAGTCAGATAAATACAGTCGACATGGGCACTCAAGGTGCCGAGCATGTTCATCCAGTCCTTGTCTTTCAGAATGGACACCAGTGCGTGCAGTGGTCGCCGAGGCGGGTGTTCCCGGATTACATCAACAAGGACTTCAATCCCACTCTGGTTATGCGCTACATCAAAGATCCACTTACCCCTCACATCAAACCGGCCCGGCGCATCCGCCCGAGCAAAGCCCGCCGCCACGTCGCCGGCCGCCAGGCGCTGCGGCGTGCACTCGAGTATCCGCTCAGCTACGGCGGCGTTGCGACGCTGATGACATCCTCGCAGTCGCAACTCCCCGTCATACAACCGCTCCTCTGGTACAACCGACACTCGCGCTCCCAAGCCAGCAGCTACGGTGATGATCTCATCCACCAACTCCGGGTCGCGCTCGCCCACCACTAACGGCGTGTCAGACTTCGCAATATGCGCCTTCTCGTGCGCGATTTCGCGAAGCGTATCACCAAGGTAATCGGTGTGATCACGGTTAACTTGGGTGATTGCACTAACGTCAGGTGACAGTACGTTGGTGCTGTCCAGCCTTCCCCCAAGGCCCACTTCCACAACAGCTACATCGACGGCCCGTGCTGCGAAGTCAGCAAATGCAATTGCGGTGCACGCCTCAAAGAAACTAGCGTTTTGCTGCTCGATGCTGTCGCGGAGTTCGCTTGTCCATTCGACCACCGCTTCGCGCGAAATCGGTTCTCGGTTAACACTGATTCGCTCCCGCATGTCTACCAGGTGCGGAGATGTGTAGAGGCCGACTGTGTAGCCCCCCTCGATCAACGCCGACGCAACGAGGTTAGCAACCGAACCCTTGCCATTGCTCCCCCCGATGTGAAGTGAGGCAAATTGGTGGTGAGGATTACCTAGGTGTTCGAGCAGAGCTGTTGTGGGCCGGAGGGACCATTTCTTGCTGCCGCTTAGGCGGGGGTACAGATATTGGAGAGTTTCGTCGTATGACTTATTCAGCCGATATGCTCCGCAGCTTCGACGCCCAACATCATGCGCAACAACTTGACCAAGATATCCTTCAGCTCAAGGCGATCAACTACCATGTCGAGCATACCGTGCTCCAAGACGAATTCAGCGGTTTGGAACCTCTCGGGAAGATCCTGGCCTATTGTCTGCTTTATCACTCTAGGACCCGCAAACCCGATAACAGCATCCGGCTCTCCAATATTGACGTCACCCTGCATCGCGTAGGAAGCCGTCACGCCTCCCGTAGTAGGGTTTGTAAGGATCGAAATGAAGGGAATTCTCTTCTGTTTAAGCCGTGCAATCATGGCCGAGGTCTTGGCAAGCTGCATCAGGCTCAGTACACCCTCCTGCATCCTCGCACCGCCCGACGTGGAGATTATTATAAGAGGGGAGTTTTCGTCAACCGAGCGCTTCACCAGTCGCGCAATTTTTTCTCCGACAACCGAACCCATAGAGCCACCCATGAAAGCGAAATCCATCACTCCGATGTTGATGGGCATTCCATCCATCCGGGCGTGCCCAGTTAATATTGCGTCCTCGGGACCGCATTTCGCGGTTGCCCGCTTGAGCCGCTCCCGGTATCCCTCAAATGTGAGCGGATCGACCGAGCGAAGGTGGTCGTCCACCTCGGTAAACGAATCGTCATCGCAGAGCAATTCGATAAACGCGCTCGCGCTTATCCGCCCGTGGTGGCTACACTTTGGACAAACCTGGTACGCTCGTTCGAACTTTTCGTTGAGATCTACGTGTCCGCACTTGGGACACTTCCCCCAGGCATCTGCCGGGATATCGAGTCTTTCGCGAACAGGCGCTGTTCGCTTTCGGTCTTTACGAAACCAAGCCATTGAGAACTAGCAATTTGACGGGCCTGGTAGCACTTCGCCAGTCCTGCTCAAGCCCTAGTTGTGATATCCCGCGAGGCGGGAATCCCACCCGACCCGTAGCGCCAGGCCTACTGAAACCCAGAAAACGATCACGAATGACCCGCCGTAGGAGAATAGCGGCAACGGAATCCCAGTTATCGGCATCAACCCGACGGTCATTCCGATATTCTGAATTACGTGGGCGAATATCATCCCTGCCACGCCAAAAACGAGCAGACTGGAATAAGAATCCGTCGCGTGCCCAGCTATACGAACAAGTGCAAGCAGAAAAGTGGTGAAGAGGGCCAGTGCTACAACCACGCCCGCAAGACCCAGTTCCTCACCCACCACAGGAAAGATGAAATCCGTGTGTTGCTCCGGAAGGAAGGCCAAGCGCTTCTGTGTTCCCTCGGTGAATCCCTTGCCTAGTATTCCCCCAGATCCGATGGCAACCTTCGATTGGATCAGGTGCCATCCGGTTGCCTGTGGATCGAATTCTGGGTTGAGGAACGAGAGGAGTCGGTTCTTCTGATAAGGAGCCAGCGTCCCCCATAACTGGAGCGACATGATTCCCATAACGACATTGGTCAGCCACACAGCAGTCGCTTCCAAGATGAACGGGCGCAGCCAAACGAGTAGAGCCGTTAACAGAACTATCCAAATTCCCCAGGAGAAAACCGAAAAAGAAAGCAACAGACTTATAAGCGGCGAAGCCAGCAGCAGAAGGAGCCATGGGTTAGCTCCTGCCCAAAAAAGCACCGCAAACAGGATTCCCACGAACACAAAGGCGCTGCCAAGATCGGGCTGGAGAGCAACCAACAAGAGCGGCACGCCCGCCACCACGGACGCCGGAATGAGATCACGCAGCGAGTTCGCTGCAGCGCGCCTGCTTGCAAGCAAGCGCGCCAGCATGAGGATCGTAGCGAGCTTTGCGAGTTCCGCTGGCTGACCAATTCTCATTCCACCCAGCGCAATCCAGGATCGCACGCTGGCCGCTGTCCCGGCGCCTGTACCGACAATCAGCGTGAGGACCAGCAGCGAGACTGCAAACACGTAGATAGCCGGGGTCATCCATTCGAGGTACCTGGGCGACAGACGGAAACTCACGGCGGCCAGGCCGATTCCCACCGTGAACCACACCATCTGCTTCTGCCAAATGTCGGCCGCTGGGGTAGGAACATCAGTCTGACCGGCCGAGTAGAGCGTCGCGAGACCGAACAATCCGAGGAGAGCCACGCTGACGACTAGAGGACGATTCAACCCCTCGCTACGAGCGAAACCAGCGGGGTTAATCACCCGAAGGCAGCAGCGGTAGAATCTGCACCGGCTCCGGCGCCGAGTCTGCGGGGAAAACCATTCTGTACTGCTCCGATCCGTGATTCTCGCCGAGGAGGTAGCGCGCCACTATGGAGTTCACCATCGGAGCCACGCTGGAGCCATGCTCCGCGAATTCGACGATTGCCCCAACGACGACCACAGGGTCGTCCGCTGGAGCGAAAGCAATGAACCAACCATGATCTTCGCCATGTGGGTTCTGGGCTGTACCAGTCTTGCCGGCAATCTTCAAGTCGGCGATTCGCGCGCCGGCTGCGGTGCCCGTCTGGACGACAGATAAGAGCGACTCGCGCAGCCCGTCGAGCACTTCCGAAGTGAGATCGAGTGAGCGGGCAGTTTCGCCGCGGCGTTCGACCAGGTGGGGCTCAACGGCAGCTCCATCGGAATTAGCCAGCATGGAATAGAAGCGCATCATGTTTATGAGCGTCTGGTCATTCTCGCCCTGCCCTATTGCCAGGTTTAGTGCGATCGCGCTTGTCCAGCCTCTCCGACCGTACCGATCATCGTAGTACTGAGTCGATGAGGGGAAGAACGATATGGCCTCGCCGGGCAGATCGATGCCAGCCGGCTCCGAGAAGCCCATCTCTGTCCCGTCGTTCAGTATAGTCGGAAGCGTCAGGCGCAGTCCTAGCTGGTAGAAGAAGACGTCGCAAGACTCTTCTATGGCCTCCGCCAGCGTAAGATCGCCGTGTCCCTCTTGTTGCCAGCAGCGGAAGAAACGATCACCGTATTGGAGTCCCCCTGTGCACGGAGTGGGCATTTTGGAATCCAAATCTATCAGACCACGCCGCAGGGCCATGGCGGCGATCGCGAGTTTCCACGGGGAGGCCGGCGGGTAGGTACCCTGGATTGCCCGGTTGAATAGGGGCTGGTTTTCAGCGGTGAGGAGCCTCTGACGTTCGACCATCCCCTGCGCTCCTACGAACGCGTTCGGATCGAAGGAAGGAGCTGAGTACAGAGCAAGCACGGATCCGTCCCGAGGATCCATGACAACAACAGCGCCCCTTCCGCCGGCGGGAAATGTTTCCGCAACGTATTGCTGCAGTCCAACGTCCAGCGTCGTCCAGATCGTATCACCCTGCCCAGGTTCGATCCGGCCCCCCATTCCACCCCTTCTGACTGTCCGTCCAAGGACGTCCACCTCTATGAATCTCACCCCATCACTACCCCTTAGTCTCTCGTCATACTGGTGTTCAAGCCCCCCTCGGCCAACCAGAGCGCCGAACCGCGCGCCAGGGAAAGAGCGCTCTTCGAGTTCCCGTTCGCTGATCTCTCCCACGTACCCGATGGCATGGGCCACCATCGGTCCGAAGGGATACCTGCGTTTAGGCTCAGTTTGAACCACGAGGCCACGCAACATGACTCGCCGCTCTTCAAGTTGAGCAACGAGTTCAAGCGGAGGGTCGCGAAATAGCAGTACCGGATCAGTGGGCGCTCTCCGCCAACGCGCAAGAACCTCGCCGGCCATCGCCGAATCAATCTCAGTAATTGCGGAAATACGGTCGAGTGCGTCGTGAAGCTCTTCTTCCGACGAGACGAGCAAGGAGACCGTATATCCGGGGACGTTTTCAGCGAGTGCGATTCCCTGCGCGTCGACTATCAGTCCGCGCGGCGCAGGAAGGTACACGGTTCGCAGTCGGTTCTTATCCGAACGCAACCTATACTTCTCCGAACCCAAAACCTGGACGTTGAAAAACGCGGCCGTCAGCGCACCGAAAATCGCGAAGATTACTATGGTGGACTGCCGTGCCCGGCGGGCGACAAGGTGCGGGTGGAACGAATTCATACTGCCATTCTAACGTTAAGCCAGCGGCGGAAGATCATCAGCACGGCGACACCCGTCAACGCCGTTGTAAGACCTTTGATTACCGACCAAAACGCAAGTTGCCACACTAGATCGACACCCGACTTGAATCCACCGGCTACAAGCATCAACAGGTCTCGGAACCACGTGCCTCCGAAAAAAAAGCCAGCGCTGACCAGCAAGTTCTCGGCGAAAAAGATGGCATTGCCCCAGGCCGTGAGATGCCCCACCATAGTATGCGCAAGAGCGCTGGAACCGAAGGCCAGAACTGTCAGTGAATCGCCAACGAGACCGACTGTGAAGCCGGCGATGGCTGCTTTGCCGGGCCGGGCTCTCATGGCATAGATCAGCAGGGCCAGCACAAGAAAATCGGGTCCGACGCGTCGATCCCCCAACCACGGGCCGAGCCCAAAGTGCAGAAGGACTAACAAGAGTACTACTGCAACCAGCCGGACTTTATCTTGGTCCAGCCTCACAACTTACTCCAGATCTTCGCCGAACGCCGAACCCACCTCAGCCTCCGGATTGAGCAGCACGACTACGTGCGATATCGATGCGGGATGCACAGCAGGCTGAACATAGTACGTGCGCTCCCAGCCCGATCTTTCCGACGCCACCCCTACTATCTCGCCGATAGGGATACCACGGGGGTACACTCCACCGTGTCCCGACGTGTAGATTCTAGTGCCCGGGAGAATGTTCTCTCGGAACGGGACTCCGGTTAGTTCTAGCAGCCCGGAGCCAGGTCCCCCACCGTCGTAGGACCCAACATTCCCGTACACCGATCCGTCGAGCGACATAGCACTCGCCCGGAATTCAGGGTGCGCCCAAATGACAGCCACCGATGCATTAGCATCAACGCTCCGAACGACACCTACGAGCCCCGCGGGTGTTATCACCGGCGTGAGTGGGCGTACTCCCTGGTTTCTACCAGCTGAAAGTACGAGTGTCAGACCGTCAGTGGGAAGCGACTGATGCAACACGGAGGCTGCTACATGTTCTCCGGAAATCCGCTCGCGCAGATCAAGTAGCTCCCTGAGACGAATATTTTCTTCTATTAGCGCATCTTGCGCCCCTACACGCACGGCGAGCGAATCCCGCTGCACCAGAACGGCGAAATAACGAGACCTAGAACTCTTGAGATCTTCGGTATAAGTCTGCAAGAAGAGAAACGGAGCCAGAATGCTGCCCCTTATGCCAGAAGCGATTGGTTCGGTGAGCTCTGCGGGGGAAATTCTCGCGACGATGGCGAGCACGACGCACACCACGAACGGAAGCGTGTCCCCGCGGGCTGCGTAGCGTTCCGTCGCGAAAGTCACTTCCCTACGTGGTTAGCACAGTTCGATATTTTTGAGGATCGTCTAGGATTCGACCAGTTCCCCTAACCACACAGGTGAGCGGATCTTCATCTACTCTAACTGGAAGTGATGTTTCCTGTGAAAGTAGTACGTCGAGGCCATTGATGAGCGAACCGCCGCCCGCCATTACGATTCCCCTATCAACTATATCACTCGCCAATTCCGGTGGAGTGATCTCGAGGGTGTGCCTAACGGCGTCTACGATCTGTTGGATCGGTTCCTGAATGGCTTCACGAATCTCACTCGCGTGTACCATCACCACTTTAGGAATGCCAGAAACGAGGTCGCGCCCTTTCGCCTGTAGCTCGCCCTCATCTGGTCTTTTTACAGCGGATCCAATCTGGATCTTGATCGCTTCCGCAGTCGGTTCCCCGATGAGAAGATTGTAATTCTTCCGCATGAACTGCACGATCGCCTGGTCGAGTTCATCGCCAGCAGTGCGGATCGACGTGTCGCTCACAATCCCTGACAAGGCAATGACCGCGATCTCGGTCGTGCCACCACCTATGTCGACGACCATGTTTCCCGTAGGAGTCTCGACTGGGAGCCCCACACCTATCGCAGCCGCCATCGGCTCGGCAACCATGTACACCTCTTTGGCACCGGCCGAGTGCGCGCTGTCTCGGACGGCGCGCTTCTCGACTTCCGTGATCCCAGAGGGTACGCACACAATCACCCGGGGTTTCACTCGAAATACATGCTTGCTGATGATTGTGCTGAGGAAGTACCTCAGCATCCTCTCCGTGATGTCAAAGTCGGCAATCACCCCATCCTTCAGCGGACGGACAGCACCTATCCCGTCCGGAGTCCTTCCCAGCATCCGCTTTGCCTCGAGACCAACACCCAAAATGTTGCTGGTATTCTTCTCTATCGCCACGACAGACGGCTCGTTGAGCACGATGCCCTCTCCACGCACGTAGATGAGGGTGTTAGAAGTCCCCAGATCGACCGCTATCTCATTTGCGGGAAGAAGATTGCCGAAGTTGAATTTGGGAAGCCGCATTAAATCGTAGTCTACCACCTCGCAATCGCGTCAGCTGTCACTGTGCAGCACCACAGACGGCCAACATAACGAACGGCGTAAGTTGAGACAAGTTTTAGGGTTAGCGGCCCGTTAGCCAGCGCCGCCGCGCGGGTCTAGAGCAGCGTGGAGGGATCGGTCAGCTCCAGGCCGAAAGCCTCAGCCACACCCGGATACACAACCTTGCCTGCGACGACATTGAGTCCCAGGAAAAGTTCTTGGTTGTCACTGCACGCTGCAGTCCATCCTTGGCGGCCAATCTTGCGAGCGTACGGGAAGGTTGCGTTGGTCAACGCAAGCGTGGAAGTTCTCGGCACCGCTCCGGGCATGTTAGCAACACCGTAGTGGACCACGCCATCTACGACATACGTTGGATTTTCGTGCGTTGTTGGCTTGATAGTCTCAATGCAGCCTCCTTGATCGACCGCAACATCCACTATCACCGACCCCGGTTTCATAATCGAGAGATCGTCTCTTCGAACAAGCTTCGGCGCTTTCGCGCCCGGCACGAGAACGGCACCTATGAGAAGTTCAGCGTTACTTGCTTGCTCCAACAAGTTATGGCGATTTGAATACAACAAACTCACATTGGCGGGCATTACGTCGGCCAAGTACCGTAACCTGTCCAGCGACACATCCAGGACGGTTACGCTGGCCCCCAACCCAGCAGCCATCTTTGCAGAGTTCGTGCCGACGACACCCCCCCCAACAATGAGCACTTCCGCAGGCAGCACGCCAGGCACACCACCCAGGAGAATCCCCATACCACCATAGGCCTTCTCGAGATACTTTGCACCCTCCTGTACCGCCATCCGCCCAGCCACTTCACTCATGGGCGTGAGCAGAGG
>JAZFQE010000181.1:0-4687 GCA_036444955.1 Gemmatimonadales bacterium | reverse complement strand
TGCTTGGTGACCTTCGCCCGCTCGAGGATCATGTCAAGCTGCCACCGCACGTCATCCAGCATTCCGCCGTGCGTCGGGGAAGGGAACAGGAGTCCGCTCTCGCGGGCCAGGCCCATGACATGACGTGGTCTCGTTTCAGTTAGGTCAAGCTACATACTAGGTTTCGGTGTCCATTCGGGGCAACCCTAGCCAGGCCCTGTACTGGACTGCATACTAACGTCTTGGACGGTGGCCCGACCCTCGCGGAAGCCCAAACTCACCCGAAACGGCCAATTTCATGGGCGGATCAAAGTGAAGCATTCATTCAACGAGCCCAGCGATTTCTATCTTCGCATCCTGGCGATCCAGGACGAAATCGATCAACTCCACGGCACCGAACCTCGAAGCAAATGGTCGTCCACGATGCTGGAGCTGCGCGGCGGGATGCAGCGGTGGCTCAGAGGTTTGCGGTCGAGGATTACCCACCGCCTCGTCGTGCCATTGGCCTTTGCGGCGTTCTTCGCTGGTGGCAGTATCCGGCCCATGCCGTTCGCGTCACCCATCGTGGTGACCGATACACTGAGCAGTGATGCGCAACGAGACACCGCGGTTCGACAGGCCGCCATCAGATGGGGCATCAATGTCGACACCGCCCTCGCCATCTCCCACACTGAGAATTGGAGGGGGATACCGGGTGCATGGAGCAGAACCGGGTGCTGCGTAGGCATCATGCAAGTCAACGTTCGCCACTGGTACGGAAGGTTCCACGAAGAGTGTGGCAACTCGGATCTATTCGATATCCGCACCAATGCTTGCTATGGTGTGCTCATCTGGCAGCATCACCTCCGAGAGTGCGGAGGCGATGGGGATTGCGCGTTGCGGGCGTACGTCGGTCAGCGCAACAACCTCACGGTCGGCGATTTCTACCTGCAGGAGATCCAACGATACCTTGTGGCACCGTGATCTCCCTGAAGCGATAACGTCTGAGAGGGTGCGCCCCTAACGTCGGTTTACCGACAGATTGCCGAGCGGCGGCTTGAGCCGTCGTCAATCTCCCGATAACTCTCAGTGGAATTCCGATGGCGCTTACTGAGAAGCACCGGTGATCCCTCCATGCACATCTAGCAGGTCATGGGCCCGGACAAAAATTGGCGTCGCCTGCATTTTGTCTGCAACACGCAACACTTCCAAAATATTGCTGGCCATGTTTTCAAGCGAATAGAAAGGATGTTTGTTCTCAACTAGCTCGTCCGCATGAAAGTATGTTACGAAGACTGTGTTTACTTGCCGTTTAATATTTTTCTCTAGTTGACGTGCGATCGGGGCAAAAAAAGACGGCTTAGCTGTGATATTTATCCAATAGGTCGGCCGCAACAGCCCGTAGAGCACTTGCAGTGGGCTCTTCATCTTCTTGGCCAGGGCCAGTCCCTGAATCGCGCCCCAGATCCTCGACTCAGAGACAAAATTCGGCGCCTCGGGGAGGGTAAACGATTCGTCGCCCTCTCTGGCCTCTTTGCGATAATCCGACAGGCTGGGCGTGTACGGACGATTTGGCGAATAGTACCAGTCAAAAAAAAATTTATTGAGCGCGGCCGCTTGTTCTTGGGATCAATCTTCATTCCCGGAATGGCGCTGAAGTCGACTTTCACTCCGAGGCGCTGTAGAGTGGCAAATGTTTGATTGTTGTGATAACCCCAACCCATGCGCACCGTTCGGGCGCGGTTTGGGAGCGCCTTCTGATATGCCGCGTGGGCCTCTTCAAGCATTGTTATCTGCCAGCCGACGTCAAAACATTCCGGATACCAGATGTTGGCGCGCCCATCGTAGTTCCAAAAATGAGGATGCCATGCCAATTCGTCGCCGCTCCGTTCAAGATCCAGGAGAAAATTCTTGTGTTCATCCAGAATGTATGAGTATGAGCCGTGTATTTGTCTTACCTGATAATCAACACGCAAACACCAAGTCAGGGCAGGCTCCTTCCCGGCTGCGTCATGGAGATTTTTCAGTCGCTCTTTCATTCGAGGTATGCCCTCGAGCATCCCACGCCACCCCAAGGAGTTCTCGGGAAGATTATCCAAGAACTCGGATCGATCCGGATCGGTGTCGCAGCCGATAACGATGTGTAATTTTCGCTTCACAGCAGTTTTAATGTCTACCAGTAGTTGTCGAAATCGGCATCACCGAGTGTGATATGCCACAGATGTCTGTGATCTTTCGTCAATTCATCGACAGAAAAATCTGTCTCCTTGATCATCACCGGCTGCGCACGAGATAAAAAAAGTCCGTTGTCGATCAGGGCTCGAGCTATTTCCGAAGTCGATGCGATGGCCACCAGACCGTCAACTCCGAAAGCGCGGAGACGGGTTATCATAATGCCAATCATGAATGAGATCAATTTTCGTCCCAGTTTCGGATCATAGACGAAGTCCACAATTCTCCCCAAGCGCAAACGCTGTAGTGGATGGTCTGAGAGGCGGTAGACTCCGTAACCAACGGGGGAACCATCTCTCTCGAACAGGAGCTTTACATGTGTGACATCGCTTCTTACGCAGTACTTGAAGTTGAGCAGCTCGGCTGTACGGTCGGCGTGGATGGCGAAGTCAGAAAGCAATCCACGCCAGATTGAATCATGCGCTTGATCGAAAAGGCTGATCTCTTGGCAGCTGACGCCGGCGAGTTTCTTGACGCGACATGCTTCCCGCCAAACTGAAGACACGAGATTTGCCAGCTCTAGCCCCGGTGTGAGGACGACCCTCTTTGACCTTGAAGCGCCGACATAGCGCAAGTTGGGTCCTGGCCGCAGGAATCTGCTGTACAGACGAGGCCCGCTAACCAGGCGCCAGCCGCACTTTTGAAACGCACTGTTCGAGGCAGGTGTCATCCCAATGGCGTAAGGAATTCCTCCAAGGGTTTCATTGTGCTCGATCAACTGATGACCGAGGCCTTTGCCAACCAACTCCGGACGGACAATCAGGTTCGTTGAGCATGCACCTTTCTGGATTTTCCCGGCAATCGAAAGCGGATACCTCAGATAGCTATTGTGACCCAGGAGGTTATCCCCTTCTTTGAGTAACCAGATCGAGCTGTCATCCGGCCCATTCAGAGGGGGTGACAGATTTTCCCACAGGAATCTATCGTCGTCAAGCAACCACGGGGAATCAGGATAGACCTCGCGGTAGAACTGAAACAGTCGCTGACGGCTACCCTGACTGTCCCGATACTGCTCAACCTTTGAGCGCTGATCTGTCATATGTCATATGGGAAAGTGTATTCTCTGGTGGTGATGTCCATCATTTGACGCAGAATATGCTCTTTCCGCTCAACCGATACGGCGGCAACGCCCGGGGGCGGCGCGGCCAGTAGACACCGACTCGTCCGGACGCATCCGGTGGCTCCGCGCGGCTCTGCTGTGCCTGGCAACGCTCCCACGTAACCATGGCTCCCGAAGCCTTCACCCTTGCACTTTTCTTCTCCGCAGCGGCGGCAGCCCGATCGCTACAACGCACAGGGTCAGCGAAATCAGTGTCATCACCTTACCGAGTCGACCCGAAACGTATTCGAGTTCTACTCTTTCAGTTCCCCCAGAGACCTCGACGGTCAACAGCGAACCGTTTCCGCGGACGACCTTCAACTCCGCTCCGCTGGCGGAATCAATGGCGCGCCAAGCCGGAAAGTAATTCTCCGAGAGAACCAGGTACGTCCGTTCAGGATCATTCCCGTTCCACTCGAGCGAAACTTCGATCGCTCCCGGACTCCAGTCCGAGAGGACCGCGTCCACCCCCGAAGCCTCCGGAATGGCCGTCAATTCGGCCGGCGCAATCCCCGATGTCGAATCAACCAGTACGACCCTGTCGGCCGGGAAATTCGGGCCGGCGACGGTGCGAGGTATCGCGTCGTAATCCAGCACGACGGCCTCTCTCACAACGCGGGCGTACGGAGACGGCCGAACTCTCTCGAAGAGGTTGGCGGTGGTACCGGCGGGGTACCTGCTTGCCTGATCGGCTATGGGTACGCTCTCCATGATCTTTGCATACCCCGGGATTTCGCTAGGCTCCGCTGCGGAGGGAAGAATGATGTACTTGATGTTATACAGGTCCCAGATGACGTCACTCGAGGAGAGGTTTTGCCAGATCCCCTGCCCACCCATCAGGTCGTCGAAGTACCGGAGTTCGTTTCCGTGGTAACCCAGGATCTGGCGGATCCCGTGCCACATCAAGTAAGCTCCCCGGTAAACCTCGAGCCGAGTGTCCGACAGGTTGTAGACGCGGAAGAACGAAGTGTCATCGCGCAACCTTTCGATTATCGGATCGGTTGCGTAGAACTGCTCGATATCACTGAACCGCCAGAACGGCCGGGCGTTGGCGTACATGTCGGAGCCGATGAGGCCGATGGCCCCGATGCTTACAAAGAGCGGAGGCAGCGCCCGCGGAGATCGGCGCACCAGCAGGATCAGGCCACCGAGCACCGCCAGGACACCACCGCCCAGAAGGGCGCCGGATCTGATCTGATCGCCGGCGCGGCGTGCATTGTCCACCGTGCCCAATTCGAGGGCCAGGTTCTCGGCCGCAACTCCGAATGTTCCGGCGAGTCCCAACAGGGCGACGGCCGCGCCGATACCTACCCAGATTTTCGGCGTGAGCTTCCCATCCCCGTTCCAAACTCGATCGACACCCATTCCCGCAAGAAGGGACAGCATCAGTATCGTAAC
>JAZFQE010000180.1:0-3037 GCA_036444955.1 Gemmatimonadales bacterium | reverse complement strand
GTCGCGAGCTGCTTGAGCAGATGATCGACCGACTCCAAGACCTTCAAGTTCTGGCGGTAATCACGGCAAGGCCGGAGTACGAGTCCGCATGGGTAGGATTGGGGCAGGCGAGCGCGATTCCACTCGGAAGATTGTCTAGGAATCAGTCAAGAGCGTTGATAGAGAATCTGGCGGACGGCAAAGCGTTGCCGGAGGTTGTTCTCGAACAAATTATCGGGAATACGGACGGTGTGCCTTTGTTCGTGGAGGAGCTGACGAAGACAGTGCTCGAATCGGGGCTGCTGATCGGGCACGCCGACCGATATGAACTCCTGGGCCCGCTACGACCTGTCGCGATTCCGAGCACCTTGCAAGACTCGCTCATGGCGCGCCTCGACCGGTTGGGCGATGCCAAAAGGGTCGCTCAATCAGCTGCAGCCATCGGCCGAGAGTTCACGCGGGAGCTGTTGGCCCCGGTGATGTCCGAGGACGCGGTCTCGCTCGAGCAGTCGCTCAGGCAGCTGACTGAGGCGGGTATGCTCTTTCTTCGAGGGGTGGCTCCGCGCGCTCGGTATGTCTTCAAGCATGCACTCGTTCAGGAGGCTGCGCTCGATAGCATGCTGCGAAGAACCCGCCAGGCGGTACACAAACGGATCGCGGAGGTGCTGGAGGCAGAATTTCCGACGGTGAGCGTGAGTGAACCGGAAGTGCTCGCACACCACTACAGCGAAGCGGGCGAGGTCGAGCGGGCGATTGGCTACTGGCACCAAGCTGGCCGACGTGCCGCCCAGCGTTCCGCTTATGTCGAGACGGTGAGTCACCTGAGCAACGCGCTGCAACTGTTGACTACGCTCCCCGAGTCCATAGCGCGTGACGAACAGGAATTGGCGCTGCAGACAGAACTCGGTCCCAGTCAGATGGCGGTTGAAGGCTTTGCATCCAATGCGGTCGAGCAGGCGTATACACGCGCCCGCGAACTTTGCGAACAGACTGGGAGAACCGACCAGCTCTTTCAGACGCTATACGGGCTATTCAGGCTAAATCTCATTCGAGGACAGTGCGAACCAGCCAACGCGCTCGCGAAGCAGTTACTGGCCGAGGCGGAACGCCAGGATGATCGGGCGCTCCGCATCACCGCGCATCGCGCAATCGGGAACAGCGCGTTGTGGCTCGGTGAGGTCGACGAGGCGCTCACTCATCTCTTACGCGGTGCTTCGCTCCACGACCGAGAAGCCGACCGTGGCCTCGCGCTCCTATACGGCGACGACCCAGTGGTGGATTGTCTGAGCTATGCGGCGTGGGCTCACTGGTGGCTCGGATACTCTGACCAGGCGTTAGCGCTGCGAAATCAAGCCTTGGCGCTGGCTCGCGAGCTTTCTCACCCGTTCAGCCTCGCACGTGCGCTTGGCATGTCGTGCATTGTTCAGTGTTGCCGGCGTGACCTCGCTGTGGTTATCCAGGATGGCGAAGAAATGCTGGAGCTGTCCACACAGCGTGGAATTGCTATATGGAAGAGCTTTGCGGAGATAATGCTCGGTATCGGCCGAGTGAGCGAGGGGGACGCCGAATCGGGTAGCGCGCTGTTCAGCCGAGGGTTGGATCACTTCCACGCTACTGGTGCAAGGCTTGGCTCGGGCCTCTGGCCGGCTTTTCTTGCGGAGGCCCATGCGCGCTACGGGGAGGCCGACGCAGGGCTCGACGCGCTGAAGGTAGCAATGGACGCAGATGACAACATGGCACTTTGGGATGCAGAGTTTCATCGCCTCAAAGGAGACCTAGGCGTCAGGAGCAAAGCTGCAGACTCGACCATAGAGGCGTCCTATCAGCAGGCACTGTCCGTAAGTCGGGAGCGAGGTGCTCGAGCTCTGGAGCTGAGGGCGGCGACGAGTCTGGCACGTTTCTGGTCGGAACACGGAAAGCGGGAAGAAGCCGCGGAACTTCTCTCACCCGTGTACGGGTGGTTTACCGAAGGCTTCGATACACCGGACCTGCTGGAAGCCAAGAATCTACTCGACGCGCTTTACTGACGTCTCGAACTAAGTCCGCTTTGGGGCAACTCCGGCCGGACACCCAGGCAGCGCGAACGGCAGCTATTAGGCCTCTGCCCTGCTTGCCGGCGCGTACCGTCTACGGCCGCTGTTGGCCGACATCCGCCTGACGCAGTGCAGCATGGCCGCTCATGGACCTAGGCCGGCGAATCGACCGTTCACGACCCTAACGAGACAGTCGAGCCCCGCGCCAGCGACCCCAGTAAGTCCCAGAAAGCCGCCATTGACTCGGCCTAGAGCTTCGTCTCAAGCTAGCCAGGAGCGGACCATTCAAGCTGTGGACTCGAAACTCTCAGTCGAGCGGAGCTAGCTGAAGAAACTTGTCGACGCTCATCCGTCGAAGGCAATAATCCAGCTTGAGTCCCAAGCCGAATGGATTGGTTTCAGTTTTAGAGCTGTCAACGGACTGAATGCTGAAACCTCCATTGACGCCACCGAGGTCACATTGCTCCCCTCGCACCTTGGCTCCGGTCTTTAACCGTGCGGTCAATATGAAGCTGCACGTGGGCAATAGCTCTTTTCCGTGCTTATTCACGGGCTTGCAAAAACCAGACCCCGCCCTGTACTGCTGACTACCGAACTCTACGGTATCTGTCCCCACTTGGCGCCACAGTCCCAGATTAGCGCTCTCGACGTCATTGCGAGTAATGAGTCCCGTATTTGGGTCGACGGGTTCGTCGTGACCCTCCTCCGCACCGAAGATCAACGTGCCGTCCTGATGGAAGGTGATCATCATCGCCTCCCGGACTTCTTTCCCTTTATGATCAAAAGCTAGGAAGCCCTGATACGTGCCCGCAATTGTGTGCGCTGCGGCAGCAGACGACAGGAGAAAGCAAATAGCCGTACAACAAAGCGCCAGTGTCTTATGTGCAAGGGATTCATGCTTGTTGTTCATCAGGATTGTCTCCTGTTTTGAAAATCAGTGCAGAGTCGAACCAGTATTATCTAGCCGGGCTGAGAATGGAAGAACAGTCTTGATCCCGAAGTCGGAGTCGCTCCCTCCTGGCGGG
>JAZFQE010000179.1:0-5176 GCA_036444955.1 Gemmatimonadales bacterium | reverse complement strand
CTCGGTTCTGCCAACAGCTCTCTAGCCGCTTCCTTTCCAACAAGGATTTCTAATCCAGGAGCAAGCCACTGCACATCATCGGTGCATAGCTGTAGCACCCCTAGAGCATTTCCCTCCAGCTCTTTGGCGATCCAGAGATCGTGAAGGTCTCTGATGTCCCGGAGATCTCGGTTGGATAAATCCGACATGGCCTTACCAGGGACACAGCCCGCCATTACCGGCAACACACACTGTCACAAGCCGACCCGCCATGCCGCTCCATAGCACGCGGCCTAATCCGCTCCTACGGTTCGATTCGACGGGTTCCCACTAGGTCGCTCCCTCCGAGATGTCAACTTTGATGTCCTCGCCTTCGACAATGACCGTGTACGCAGGCACGCTCTGCCCCGCTGGGGGGCCCACGACCTGGCCAGTCGTCACATTGAACTGAGCACCGTGCCAGGGACAAGTGACCACCGTCCCGTCCAGCTCGCCTTCTCCCAGAGGACCGCCTCGATGGGTGCACGTCCCACCGATGGCGTAAAGCGTTCCGGCCACGTTGAACACAGCCACTGTCTGGCCGCCCGCATCCACCTGGCGGCACGTGCCGGGCGGTATCTCGCTCAGTGTAGCAACTTTGGTCAGTTCGCCCATCAGCTCATAGCTCCTCATTCAAGATACTGCAGTAAGCCTCGTTGTGGCACAAGCCGAGTGGATCGCGTACGAATTGCCCGTTTCCATCGCGCACGTCGAACACCGGCCGCGTCGCAAATCAGTGGCACTCTCTACCGGTTGGCATCTCGGCATCACTCTCGACGCACGTTGGCAAACGAGCTTACGGCTGGACAGTAAAGCGGACGGTGTCCAGTGCCGGCGGACGGAGCGGCACGTGAGCCCAGTTCGCGAGGAGAGCAATCACGATGTGTTCGCCAGGGTTGACTTCCCGAAGCAGGAACTCGGTCTGGCCTCGGCCAAGATGAAGGATGCCTGTGACCCCTGCAGGTATCGTGTCGCTTAGCGGCGTCAGGTCGCGATCGACAAAGAGGTGGTGGTGCGCTGCGCCCTCTCGTTCCTCGGCGGCAGAAGCGATCTCAACGCCGCTGGCAGCAAGGATGATCCGAACGTCCGAGCCGCTCAGCACTGCGCTGTCAGTGGGCTCAATGATCTCAACCGTAGCGTGCTGCACCGCACCGCCGCCGCAGGCCACGACCGCGAGAAGGAAACCCGAGCGTTTCATTGAGACTCCAGTTGCTGGCTCCTGTTACGCTTCTGGACCGACTGGGACTCGACCAGGATCAATCGTTCACCCGGCTACTCAACGGACACGTCGACTTAATGTCGGAATCCTGACGCGCCCTACCACTTGTTGTTGCCCCCGTAGGCCACATTGACACTACCCTGCTTAGCGAACTCACGGACCAGGGGATGGAATAGCCGAGCAGTAATCCGTTCGTGCTCCTTTGGGTGCATGTATTACCCCACCACGCTTTCGACGTGCCAGCGTCACGTGTGTGGGAACGGCAGTGCGCTGCCGACCCGGCTTACGACCGCGCCCGTGGACGACGAACCGATGCATCGCAACCTCCCGGTAGCCGCCGCGCAGGCGAGTCTATCTTTCCGAGTACGCGGCCACGAGGAGGTGGCTCTGCGGTCTCGTGCGGCGGTGGGGCCAGCTTCGGCCACCGGCGTATGGATTACAGGCCTACGCAGACAAAACTAGCACGGAATTTGGGGGGTGGTTAGTCTCCTTTTGGGACAGGAACTGCCAAAGTTGGGACACCACGCGGCTGACCTGCTGTTGCAGTCACGCAGTGGCCTGTTGAGACCGTGTTGAGACTGACATGCTAAGACAGGGGCCGTCCCCGTCAGGAGCCTGCCCCATGTCGCCGGAGGACTGGCCCAAGCCGCCGATCCGGCCTGAGGGGGGAGTTGAGGGAGCGTGGGAGCTGAAGGGGCGTCGTTCCCCCAGCTCCCCAGGCGGTTGATGCGAGTAGCCTCAGAAGGCATGTTGCCGGTACTGATTATTGACATGGCGACTCGTTACAAGAGGCGCAGTCTTGGTTGATCCCACCGATGTAGGCCTCCGTGTACGGTACCAGTTAGCCTGTGCCGAAGGCGAAGATGCATTTGCCAAGGCGCGCGATATCGCTGTCGAGCAGACGGTCGAGCTTCCGGAGGGCTGCTATTCCAAGCAGATCGAGGAGCTGGTTGTAGGCAAGGTCAAGGTACTCGAAGAGCGGGGTGAGGGGCGATGGGAGGCGGTGATCTCATACGGGCCGGATGTCATAGGTGACGAGCTTCCCCAGCTCCTCAACGTTCTGTTCGGCAATGTCTCGCTGAAGGCCGGCGTACGGCTAACTGGGATCGAATTATCCCCGGCCTTACTCTCCACGTTTCCGGGCCCCCTATTTGGGATCGACGGCATACGCGAGTTGTGTGCAGTACGGGAGCAGCGTGCGCTTCTGTGTACCGCATTGAAGCCTGTTGGCCTGTCGCCTGAACAGTTGGCGGAGCGGGCATTTCGATTCGCGCTGGGTGGGATAGACATCATCAAGGATGATCATGGGCTCGCTAACCAGCGTCCGGCGCCCTTCAAGGAGAGGGTCGCGAGGTGCCAGGAAGCTGTTACGAAGGCCAACGCTCGTACGGGAGCAGGCAGCCTTTACTTCCCGAACGCGACGGGGACAATCTCCGGGTTGGAGGAGCGCCTGGCATTCGTGCGCGCGGCGGGATGCAAGGGGGTTCTGCTCAGTCCACTGTTGATGGGGTTCGATACGGTGCGTTACGCCGCCGCCCTCTCGGGGCTAGCGGTGTTGGCTCATCCGGCACTATCGGGATCGTTTTTCCACGATGACACCGGGATCGCTCCTGACGTCTTGCTGGGCCAGATCTTTCGACTGATCGGGAGTGACGGTGTAATCTATCCCAATGCCGGCGGGCGTTTCTCGTTTACCGAGATCGTCTGCGACGCGATCAACGCCAAGCTCCGAGAACGGCTGGACCCGCTGCGGCGTTCCTTCCCGGTTCCGGCCGGAGGGATTGACGTGGATAAGATTGCCCTTTGGGTAGAGCGTTATGGCGTGGACACGATTTTTCTCGTGGGAAGCAGCCTGTACGCCCAGTCCGATCTGGAGAAGGCAAGCCGGAACCTCCTCGACACAGTGAGGAATCTGATATGAACTCGTCACAAGTGATCAAATGCAACCGTTTTCGCTGGCGTGGGGTGACGATCGGCGCATACAAGGCAGACAGCCCCGATTTCAAAGGCGTTTCCCGTCAGACCCTCATAGGGGAAGGAGACGGAGAGGCCGACCTCAACTTCATTACTCGGTATTTCGAGCTTGAACCCGGAGGATACTCCACGCTCGAGGAGCATCAGCATCCGCACGCCGTTGTGGTACTCAGAGGCAAGGGGCGGGTTGTCTTGGGTGAGCGACGCTATGACGTCGAACCGTATGACTGTGTGTACATCTCGCCGAGCACGGCCCACCAGTTTCAAGCCTCGGACCAAGACCCCCTAGGGTTTATCTGCATAGTGGATCGCGTCAGGGATCGTCCGAAGCCGCGTAAGGCGTGAACATGCCGCGGCCCCTCCTCCGGAACTCCCGACCACCGTTCCGGGTAACTAACGGGTAACTAAGACACGACCCCGACAGGGTCATAGAGTGCCGTGCCGTGGTCACAGATGGCGCTAGAACGCCGATGGGGTCTACAGAGGTCGACATACACAGAGCCGGGCGGAGTTTTTTAAGTCCCATGTGTCTACCAGTTTCACCACCCGGGCCGGTGGTCCTAATTCTGCCTCCAACCTCACTATCTAGGCGGACTTCCGCAACTCGCTCTCCGTTGGCCAATGCGTCGACTATCGACTGAGTTTCCCGCATGGTAACAAACCGGTAACCAGAAAGTCCCTTGTAACTCGCCAGCTCGCCTTGCGCTTCTGCAGGGAAACCACGCCAGCCTCCGGGTGTGTCAGACGCTCGACCGATGGTGTAGGCCAACGGGCCGCTCGGACGTCTCCCTGGGGCAAGCCGAACACGGCAACGGCGGCACAGGGAGCAACAACCATGATCCAGAAGAGAGATGGATTCCGCACCCTCTTCGGAGGGTGTGCCGGCATCGTGACCGCCACCATCCTGGGCTGTAGCGACTCGGGCACTACGAATCCACCCATCCCGACTCCGACTCCAGCCAATGCTACGCGCATTCTGCTCACCGACGACCCGTTCCCGTACGACCGCATCGAGCGGGTCGACCTCTACTTCGTGAGCGTGTCGGCGTCGCTCACACCTGACACAAGCACCACCGCCAGCTTTGTTACCCTCGCAGAGCCGAATCGCCTGATCAACCTGCTCGCGCTTCAGAACGGGGTCACCGACGAGCTGGGTGCGGTGGTCCTTCCGACGGGAGCGATTACCGCCGTGCGAGTGGTGATCGATACCGATTCCTCCAGCATGACGCTGAACGACGGCCGCGTCCTCAACAGCACCTCAACGCCGGGGATCGCCTGGCAATCGAGCGCTGGGCGTCCGGTGCTCAACGCCCTTATCCACGAGCAGATCATGGTGCCCGACACCGGAGCCATCGTCGCGATCGTCTACGACGTTGGCAGGGCGTTCATCCCGACTCAGGTGGTGAACCCGACGAGTACCGACAGCGGGTTCATCTTTTCTCCGGTCTTGAGCGCGGCGGACGCAAGGCGGACCGGATCGATCGCGGGCACGATACGGGCCGATAGTGCAACCGGAACGCCGGTTCCTGATGCCTCCCTCCGGCTTTACCTCGGCGATCCGGCGGATCCCGAGAACACGTGGATTACGCTCGCTACAGCCAGAACCGACGCGGGGGGGACATTCCGGTTCTCGTACGTCACGCCAAGTGCACACTGGCTGCAGTTTCCAGCCCGTGCCGGAGACACATACATCGTGGCGGCCGACCCACCAAGTGGAGCCGGGCTCGGCCGAGTGTTGCTGCCGAACGTGCAGGTGATTGCGGGCGCGGAAACACCGGTCGGGACAATGTTCCTGCGACGGGATGAGACAGGCACCGACCTAACTTCCTCTAACCGCCGCCGAGGGAAAGGCGGTTGAGCAGCCATGTCGTTGGTAAGTATCCGACATGCGCATGGCATGACGGTGCAAGACGCATCGCGTGTGTCTGAGTATTGTTTGGTCGTCACTCGCGTTAGTAATATCAC
>JAZFQE010000178.1:0-4301 GCA_036444955.1 Gemmatimonadales bacterium | reverse complement strand
TCCGCTTCACACTCAACAACGGTCGTTCGAAACCACAGTCTTGAGACTACTACGACGGCCGGATCTGGCCGAGGCTGTGTAGAAAGTCCGGTGTCATGTCGCCGGTGGGGAAAATACTTACGAAACCCCCGCTTTTTGAAGCGCAATCCCATTCTTCGTCTCGTTTCACGGCTAAACGCAAGGGAAAATTGAAAAGTTTTCCCACCGCCTCGTTGCGAACAGACTTTTCACACAGCCTCGGCCAACTCCGGACATTCGACGCACGTTCAAACTTACCTTTGAACGTCCGCTTCCAGATCAGATCTAGCCATTCGGTAGCAAATGGACGATGAGGGAGGGGCTATGAAACAGCATTGGTCAAAGAGTTTCACGCTAAGGCCCCTGGACAGCTCCAAAACGGGCATGTTAACCGGTGAGCGCGACTCGTGCCTCTTCGACCCATCCCGTAGCGTTGATCTCTTCAAACATTTCGAGGGCGCGCTCAATTAGTCGCTTGCCGTCATTGGCATCCTCGTCCCGCTTGAAGCGACCATATACGAGCAGGCTCTGCGCAAGCTCGGGTCGAGACTGAATCTCCCCCAGCACCTCGAGGCTTCGACGAAATGCCACATCCGCTTCCCGGCGATTACCTTTGGCTTTGTAGACCTCACCCAAGACCCGGTGCGCGGCGCCTTCGTCCAGCGCGTGCGTCGAGACCCCGGCGAATGCAATTGCCTGACGCGCTGCATTCAATGCCGCCTCTGTTTCCCCTTTCGCCAGTTTCAGTTGGCTTAGCGCAACTTGGAAATAGATCCTCGGGTATTCACTTCCAACTCGGGGATCGGCAGTCTCGAGCGCCTTGTCGAGAAGCCGGCTCGCGTCATCGAGACGCCCGAGCTTGATATAGGCAATCGCAGCCCACGCGGAAGAAAACAGAATGACAAACCAGTTCCCAGTCTCCCAGGCGACGGGGAGATCTTTTTCGACAACCCGGGTGGCTTCTTCCCACCGTCCCAGGTACAGATAGGGCTCCGCTTCCATGGCCATCCGCGATGTGAGCCGCAAGTCACGCGTACGATCGGCGATTTCGCGGGCTTTTCGAGCGAACTCCAACGATTCTCCCAGCCTGCCTGCCCGTGCCGAGTGACACCTGGCGCTCATTGCACAAACCAAGCCCTGTTCCACCTCTGCGCCGAGCTCACCGTAGAGTTGAACGCCACGCCGTGCATGAGCCAGCGAGTCTTCGAATCGCCCTAAATTGCTGAGATAACTCGCCACCTGGTCGGCGACTTCGGCCTGAACCCGTCTATCTTCCGATGCCGTCGCATGCTTCACGGCCTGAGTGAGCAATAATTCGTCCGACCAGACGTAGCCTTCGAAAGATTTCAGGCGAGCGAGTGCAACGTGGTCACCAAACTCCGTAGATGAGTCGATCGCCTTATGGATGTGGCGTTGGATGCGTTCCTTCTCTTCGTTATCTCGCCAAAACCCGGTGCCGTGCAATCTTATATCGAGCAGCGAGAGGAGTGTCTGCACTCTACGTATTTGTGTTTCCCGTGTTTCCGGAAGTCGCTCCAATATATTGAGGATGCACCAATACTGCGCGATGGCTTCCCACAGTGCAGACACCTTCGCTGCCTGTTCGGCCGCTGCCAGTCGAAAGTGGATCGCCTTGTCGGAGTGTTCGGCGCGTTCCCAGTGGTGCGCGATCACGGCAGGTTGGTCGGGTACATTGCCTTCGAGAGCCTCGGCAATGCGCCGGTGCAAGGGCTTGCGCTTCGAAAGAAGTAGACTATTGTAGGCTGCGTCCTGAACGAGCGCGTGCTTGAAGACATAAGTCGAGCTGTCTCCGCTTCCGCGCCGGAACACCAGGGCGCTGTCGACCAGCTCAGTCAGTGCGTCGTCGAGATCAGGCCGATCGAGTTCACTCGCGGGCTCAAGAAGCTCCAGAGTGAATTCGCGCCCAATAGCGGCGCCAGCCTGCGCAACCTGTTTGCCCATCGTCAGTCGATCGAGTCGTGCCATAAGCGAGTCCTGCAACGTTGCTGGAATCGCAACCTGCGGGAGTGAGCCGCGGAGCGTGTATCTGTTTGGTTGTTCCTCGAGTAGTCCCGACTCCAGAACGGACTTGGTTAGCTCCTCGACGAACAACGGTATCCCGTCAGTCTTCAGCATGATCTGGTCATGAATCTCGTCAGGTAGCGGTTTTCCCGCGGTGACGTTATTCAGCATCGCAGCTACCAGATTCCGGCCAAGGCGATTTAGCGTGAGCGAGGTGATATGAGTATGGATACTCCAAGAGTGGGTGAACTCCGGCCTAAATGTGATGACCACTAACAGGTGTGCAGTTTGTGCGCGTCCGACCATCAGCTCCAAGTACTCGAGCGACGTTGGGTCCACCCAATGCGCGTCCTCGAAGAGGACCAACACTGTCCGGCGTTGGCTACAACACTCAATCTGCGAGAACAACGTCTCCAGCATCGCCTCCTTCTGTTGGTCGGGTGTCAGTTCCAGCGGTGCATAGCGGCCCGCCGTCGGGATCGATAACACTGGCGCCAGCAGGGAGGCCGCGACCTGTGGACTGGCAATCGCATTGGAGAAAAGCGACTCAATCTTCTCGAACTTTGTCTCGGAGGAGTCCCCTTTCTCGAACCGGGCCGCCCGCTCGAGTTGCGCAATCACCGGATACAGCGTGCTGTTAGTATGATAAGGCGAGCATTGGTAGCGAAATTGAATTACGTCGTCCGCAGCCATGCGTTCACGCAAAGCTTCGGTGATTCGTGACTTGCCTATGCCTGCCTCGCCTGACAGAAGAACGACCTGTCCTTCCCCATCCTTCGCTTGTTCCCATCGCTCGAGCAGCAGCCCAAGTTCATGCTCACGGCCTACCAAAGGTGAAAGAGCTGCCCGGTGTATCGTTTCGAAGTGGCTCTCCGCGACGGTCGGTGCGATGACCCGCCATGCGCGCACGGCTTTGGCCATGCCCTTGAGCTCGTGCGCACCGAGGTCCTGATACTCGAATCGCTCGCCCGCAAGCTCGTGAGTGACTGGGCTTATTGCTACGGTGTTTGGTGTGGCCAGCCCTTGAAGCCGCGCTGCAAGATTCGGCGTCTCTCCAACGACTGCGCTTTCCTGGGAGGCGCCATCACCAATGAGATCCCCCACCACAACCGGCCAGGAGGCAATTCCGACGCGAACCCCGGGTTCGAAGCCTCGTAAGTCGACTGCCGTCTCCGCGAGGTCGCCGACCGCCTCGACAACATCCAAGCCAGCATGGATCGCGCGCGCAGCGTCATCTTCATGTGCCTGCGGATAGCCGAAGTATGCGAGCACGCCGTCACCCATATACCGAGCGATATAGCCCTCATATCTCTCAATTGCTGCCTTGCAGGCGTCCTGGTAGGCGCGATTAATCTCGCGTAAGTCTTCCGCGTCGAGCATTTGGGATAGCTCGGTTGAGCCCACGAGATCACAGAACATAACCGTAAGCTGACGACGCTCAGCTTCACGAGTTGTCGTCGATTTCGTTGATTGAGCGGCTGCAATCAGGTTCGAGTCTTCATTGGAAGATTGTTCTATGGCAGCCTGTAGGTTCCGGCGGGCGCCCAATGGAAGGCCCAGTTCTTTGAGGTCGTCTTCGGTCAGTCGTAAGAGTGCGCGGAAGTCGATTTCGTTCTCAGCAAATGCGTCCGCGTACTTGCCAAAGCCGAACCTTTCCAACCAGCTTTTGATGTCTTCGGACATCAGTGAAGCCCCCATTTACCCTGGGCAGCAGTTTACCAGGAACCCCTAATAATGTTCCGCAACAGCGGAGAAAGCAGACATCGGAACACAAATGCTCGAAGGACCGCTCGGGGTCGCAAGTCGCCGTTGGGCGGCCGCGGATGGATTTCATCGCCTGGACGGCGAGAAACGGCCAGTATCGGCCATTCGGCTCCAAGTCGTTGGCATTCCCGACCAGTTGACAGGTGATGCTCCATGCGAGAATGTCTGCAAACTCTCTGCTCGTGGTTGGTCTATTGAACGGGGGGTGTTGCTTATGTCGACTATCACGCGGAATTCGGCGCTCGCGGCGACGCTGCTCTTTGTTTCAGCCTCGGTCGTTCACGCTCCGGTGCAGGCAGGCCCGATCCATGATGCGGCCAAGGCCGGCGACGCGCAGCAGGTGGAACGCCTGATCGCTGGGGGTGTTGATGTCGATGAGAAGGATATCGCGGACAAAACGGCGCTGCTCTGGGCCGCCGATGCGGGCCAAATGGACGTCGTTCAGGTGCTGGTGGCAAAAGGAGCGAATGTCAACGCAAAAGATTTCTCCGACTGGA
>JAZFQE010000177.1:0-3192 GCA_036444955.1 Gemmatimonadales bacterium | reverse complement strand
GATCGAGTGGCTATCTTTCTGGCCATGCAGGCCTCAGAATCCGCCACTCATCCTCGATTAGCGTGCGGCAAGCTGAGGATAGAGCATTTCGATAACAACACGTGTGTCGTACTGGTTGTTCTGACCTGGCCTCAAGGTGAGGTGTTCTTCGGTGCGTCGGAGGGCGATGACTCGGCCACCGGACAACTCGGATCCACCGCCAAAGCCACGATCCGTGCCCTAGAGCAGGCAGCTGACCATAGGGTTGAGTTCGAGTTGGAACAAGTCCAGCAAGTTAGCGAGTTCGACGCTGTTCTGGCTCAGGTCTCGATTTCAAAGCCAGCAGGTGAACACCTCCGGCGACTCTGCGGGTCGTGCTTGACCAACGGCCAACCGCTTCATGCGGCTGTCAAAGCAGTACTCAACGCCACCAACAGGCTGTTCGAAAGGGACTTCATTTACGTGCACTAGCCTGGGGATCTCCACGGGGGCGGCAGCGCTCGGCGGTAAGATTTACGTGATCGGAGGCGGTCCGGAGTAAGGTTTTTCCGTAACCGATCGCGTGCAGGTGATTACGCCGTGAGTCACAAGAAGCTGACTACGGCTTGACTACGGACCTGACCCCCTATGCCGCAGGCTCCAGTGCCAACCACGCCGTTCGCAAGCGGAGCTGGTGTGGAGTCGGATTTGGATCGACCTCGAAGCGGACCGGCTGCCCGTTCTCGTCCTCGATCAGGTGGATCCCTAGCTTCTCGAAATACTCCCTGATCGGCAGCTGCTCGGCACTCCGCACATAGCGGCCGAAGAAGTCACCGATCTCGGGGTAAGTCATCTCGGTCAGGACGGCGAAGAACTCGTTCTCGGGAAATGCGTTGTCCGTACCATACATCTGCATGAGTTCACGAATCACATTTTGGAGACCACGCGTACCGTTGGACAGTTCCAGTAACCGGATATCGAGGAGCCCGGCGACCAAAGCACCTCGTTCATAGATGTTCGCGTACTGACGCTGTCCTTCGTCAGTATATGAGGTCAGAGCAAGATCAGTGAGGGTGTATTCCGGATCAAAAGCGGCGTCTCTTTGCATCTTCTCGATGACCTTGGCGAGATAGGTTTCGAGATCCTTTAGGCCGGTCCGCAGCTGCATCGTGTGTGCGGCCCACTCCGTTGTCCCCTCGTAGAGCCACAGATGCTGGGATGGTACCGGCGTCACGAAGTTGAAGTGCTCGATGATTTCGCTGTGGATGTTCAGCGGCGTGACGACGTGGAAGAATTCGTGAGCCGCAATGTCAGTAAGAAAACTTCCGGCGTGATCACTGTACGGGAAGTCGTGGAACACATATTCCGAGCTGAACGAATGTTCCCACGCGCCCTGAATCATTTGAGGCTTGTTTTCGAAGTGATACAGGAACGTGTAGCGATCCACGGGTAGTTGACCAAGGAACTCCCCCGCGGCCTCCAGCATGTTGCGCATAGCACCCAGCAACTGATCTGCACTCATTGAGTCGCTCGCGGAGTAGACAAAAATCTCCACCGGCACACCGGTGACCTCCAGGCGGGCCGTGCTCAACCGGCCTAGCAAGACAGGCGAGTCCACAAAATGGTCGTAGTCGTCGGCGAGAAACGCGCCGTCTTCATCTCGGTCGAGCGCAGTTCCTACAGTCCACTCCTCCGGATACTCGAGAAAGAGCTTTAGGGCGGCGTCCTGCAGGCCCGTCGGGTACCCGAACACGGCGTGAGGATTGATCAGCACGTGATCTGCCTCAATCGAAGTCCCCGCCATCACGTAAACAGGATGTTCTTCCACCGGCGTATCCCACGTTTCAGCGATCCTGTACCTGATCAACCGGGCCCCGGCCGCGTCGCTGATGCGCCATTGATTCGTCGAGATCTGCTCCGCGGGGATCTCCTCGCCGCGATCATCGAAGACCTGGAAGTCACGCACGTAACGGCCGATGTCCATGATCTGGTAGGTCCCCGGTGCGGTCGACACAAACTGGTAGATCGCGTTCTCCTCGGTGAGCCCGCTGATCTCCAGGCTTACGTCGAACAGGTCTTCCGTCCGGTCGTTCAGATCCACGCGGTAGGTCAGGACGGGTTCCTGCGCCAGCAAGGACGCGGGTATGGCAATCCATGTCAGAGCAAAGAGGGCGTGGCGTAGCGGCGAGATTCTTCCAGTCATATCGCGATCCATTATCAGTGGTTAGACACTTGCGCCACAGCGATCCATACCGTGGCTGACATCAGTAGGTCATACGGGCAGGGGCCCGCTGAGTTTCAAGTAAATGCCGGGCAACACCAGCTCACAAAGCGATGTATAATGCCCTCGCACCCCGGCTCTCACCAGGCTGCCACGAAAGGCAGGATCATGGTTCACCCGCCAGGGTCTCGTACACCTCCAAATATCGCTGGGCGATGCGGTTCCAGTCGTAGCGCGCGCGGACCAGGTCCAACGCTTTTTGCCCTCGTTGTCGTAGCTCCGTTTGGTCCGCCAACGCGGCGATCATCGTCTCGGCGAGGGAGGCCACATCGTCCACATCACAGAACCACCCGTTGGCCTCGGATCCCGAATCAACGACGAAGTCCAGTGGCCCGCCGCTGCGCGTGGCCAGCACCGGCACCCGAACCGCCATCGCCTCCAGCAGCACTTGGCCGAACGGCTCGTGGTAGGAGGGGACGACAAGCAGGTCAGCGAGGTTCAAGCCCTGAGACAACAAATCGTGCGGCAGCCATCCACAGAAGAAAACGTTGGGTAGGTTCAACTCACGCACCATCTGATAGGGATGACGACCCTCCCACTCACCGGGCATGCCACCCCACACGAGCAGATTGAACGGCGGGTCGTTGGGTGACCCCGACCTGCGGTTGGCCTCCGCCACCGCCTGGATGAGCAGCGGGACTCGCTTGAAGTCGAGAAACCTCCCGACGAAGATCACCAACGGCTTCAGCCCACCCGACGCTTCTTTGAAGCGCTCGATCTCACGACGCGAGTAGGACACGCTACCAGGCCAACCGCTTTCGTCCCATCCCTGTGGATCTCGTACCAAGATCTTGTTCAGGAACACGAGCTTCTCGGACGTGCTCCAATCGAGGGGCTTGAATACCGAAACGTTCACGCCGTTGGGTATCGTGGTTATTCGAGAGTCGGCTATCGAGAACTCAGCCTGGGCTCCCCGGCATACGTCCGCACTGATGGCGAAATAGTGATCCATC
>JAZFQE010000176.1:0-6957 GCA_036444955.1 Gemmatimonadales bacterium | reverse complement strand
GTGGATCGAGGGCGTGGCTGAGAATTCAGGACGGCTGCGACGAGCACTGCACCTTCTGCGCCACCACCGTTGCGAGGGGCCCCAACCGGTCGCGCCCCGTCAAGGAGATTGTACGAGAGGCGGGGTTCCTGGCACAGTCGCACGCCGAGATTGTTCTCACCGGCATTCATATAGGAACATATCGTGACGATCCCGACGGCACATCGCTGAGCGGTCTCGTTAGCACTCTTGTTGAGCGTGTGCCTGACGTGAGATTCCGGCTCTCCTCAGTTGAGGCAACGGAGATCGATGAGCATCTTGCCTACCTTCTGATAAACGCCGGCGAGCGGCTGGCGTCCCACATACATGCGCCGCTTCAATCGGGAAGCGACCGCGTGCTCAGGCGCATGGGGCGCCACTGGTACACGTCGGACGCGTACCGAGCCAGGATCGAGTGGTTGGCCGAGAGGTTGCCGGTCTTCGGTCTTGGCGCTGACGTGATGGTCGGGTTTCCGGGCGAGACCGACGGGGATCATCGGGAAACAGTCGCATTGGTTAGCGATCTCCCGTTTACGTACCTGCACGTGTTTCCCTACTCCGAGCGCCCGGTTGCCTCAGCTTCGCGAATCGGCCCGCCGGTCGATCCACGAACGGTTGCGGAACGGTCCGGCGAGTTGCGGAGATTGGCGGAGGGAAAAAAGGAGCGCTATCTCAAGACACGGGATGGGGGGGAGGCTGACGTCGTCATGATTTCGCGGCGCGGCGGCCGTGCCGAGGGCGTGACTGAAGATTTTCTCACCGTCTCTTTCGATAGCGACCTCGGGCTGGGTCGGCGCTTCGCCGCCAGCGTGTATCTCCGCAGTGGAGACTTGGTGGCGGAGCCTGCGACGGCTCTGGTATAATGCGAACGATGAAGAAGATCTATATCGAAACCTACGGCTGCCAGATGAACGTGTCGGATAGCGAGCTGATCCTCGGTTTGCTCCGGGACGACGGGTTTGTTCCGACGGAGGAGCCGGAGGGCGCCGACCTACTGCTTATTAACACCTGCGCTATCAGAGACAACGCCGAGCAGCGGGTCATCGGGAGGCTTGGAGAGCTCAAGCGGTTCAAACATGCGGATAACGTGTTGGGAGTTGTGGGATGCATGGCTCAGCGACTTGGTCCGAAACTTCTGGAGCAAACTCCGCAGGTGGACTTGGTCGCTGGTCCAGACGGATATCGGTCGCTGGCAGCCCTGGTCGCGCGGGCGAAGGAAGGGCACCGTTCGGTCGATGTGGACTTCAAGTCTTGGGAACACTACGAAGATGTGACGCCGCGACGGGAGACAAGACCTGGGGCGTTCGTAACTGTCCAACGCGGCTGCGATCATAGGTGCACCTTTTGCATAGTTCCGATAACACGGGGGCCGGAACGAAGCCGTAAATTACGTGATGTTGTAGCCGAAGTTGAGCGACTGGCCGAAAGTGGAGTCACTGAGGTCACGCTCTTGGGGCAAACTGTCAACAGCTACCACGATGGGAAGGCTGACTTTGCGAACCTGCTTAGGGCTGTTGGTGCGGTTGAAGGCATCAGACGAGTCAGATTCACGAGCCCCCACCCAAATGATTTCAGCGACCGCGTCATCGAAGCAATGGCGGAAGTGCAAGAAGTATGCGAGCACGTTCACTTGCCCGTGCAGAGTGGCTCGTCGCGGGTGTTGAAACGGATGCTGCGCCGCTACACTCGGGAGGCTTTCCTAGACTGCGTGCACAGACTCCGCGGGGCGATCGAAGGTCTGGTAATTACGACGGACGTTATCGTCGGGTTCCCAGGCGAGACCGAAGAGGATTTTCAAGAGACTTTGAGCCTTGTCCGAGAAGTGGAGTTCGACGACGCGTTCACCTTCAAATACTCAGTCCGCGAGGGGACACCGGCTCAAAAACTGAGAGACAGGGTGCCGGTTGAACTATCAGGCGACCGGCTGTGTCGCCTCGTCGACGAAGTCAGAACTATCGCCCGGCGCAAGAACGCCGGGCTCGTCGGCACAACGTGGGAAGTGTTGGTGGAGAAGATCGCCCGGCGTGGAGGACTGCTGCAGAGCAGGACGAGAACAAACAAGGTCGTTTTGATTGAAGGTTTGGAAGCCGATATCGGAACCTATCGAACGATTCGCCTCACCGGTACGACAGGATCTACGTTTACTGGAGTCCCCTCCCGAACCGGTAACGGGCTGCCCGTCGTATGTTGATCGCATGAGAGTAACGGGGGCCCGTTCGTTGGGCTGTACCGCGCTGCAGGCGGCAGGGGGTGGGTAGCGCTCCGCCCATAACTAGAATAGCAATCCTTTTCGTAGCCGGCCTCACAGCCGGCTACGTTTTTTTGGTACCAACAGCGTTAGTCTGGTTAGCTCTCGCGTTGGCGGGGATTGCCTTCCTGCTCCCGCGTCGTGCTTACTATCTGGCTTTCACGCTGCTGGGTGTCGGGTTCGGGACGATTTCGCACGCACGGCACGAGGGTGATTGTACCAGCCGTTGGCGGCCGGGGAGGCATTCCGCGTGGATAATGCTGCATGACGCTCCGGGGGACCGGGCACTGGCTACCGCTACGGTGCTGCATGCTCCAGAAGGCTGTCGGGGCGAGCTCAGGTTAAGACTCGAGCCGGGTGCGGTGCCGGGAGGGGCACTGGCTCTCGTCGTCGGTGATTATCGGCCCAAACTGATGCGAGTTCGGCACGTTCGAGTAGTGGATCCCGGCTATTCCGGGGTGTACTCCCTGCGCCGATCAATTTCTTTGCGGATCCAGGAGCAGTACGGGGAGCGGGCCGGAGTTGTACGCGCGCTCGTCTTGGGGAATCGAGACGGGATCCACCCCGCGCTCAGGCGAAATTTTATCGATGCGGGAGTCGCGCACATCCTGGCGATATCGGGTCTGCACGTGGGAATTATCGCCGGTTGGGTCGCTCTGATGGTGGGGATCGGCGGCGCTACTCGCGCTCGCTGGGTTCTCGCTGCGATCGCTACCTGGCTGTACGTAGCGCTCCTCGGCTTTCCCGCCCCCGCCACGCGAGCCGCTGGATTCATCACCATTCACTCCGTATCGCAGGTCAGGCAGAGACATCCTCCGTGGCAGGCCGTACTCGCGGTGACCGTGCTGACAATGGTTTCGGCCGATCCCGGCATCGTGCAGTCGGTCGGGGCATGGCTCTCCGTTGCGGCTGTCGTGGGTACGTCCACGGGAGTTCACTTGCTGGGAATCAGGAGACGGTCGCTCTGGTGGAAACTGATAGCTACGTCCATCGGTGCGACCATAGCGACGGCACCGATTACCGCCTATGCGTTTGGGTCGGTTGCCCCCATCGGAATCCTCACAAACCTAGTGGCAATTCCTCTGGCCGGGCTGGCAGTGCCCGGTGTGTTTCTCGGGCTGTTGTGGGCGCCCTTTGCCGCCGGGTCGGGGGTCGTCTTGGCGGTGCTCGAGCGAACCGCTGACTTTGCGAGCCGATTTCCCGGCGGGCACCTGTCCGGCGACGGCGGGTGGGAATTCGCCTATCCGTGGGTCGCGACTGCGGCGCTCTCGTGGTGGATTGTGCGATGGCGGCCCAGTTGGCGCGCGGCGCGCGTAAAGGTCCTGGCTGGAGCCGTAGCCGTCGTGTGGGGCGGGTTTGTGGTATCGGTGTGGCTGTCCGGTGCCGCGAGGCCGGGGCTTGAGATCCATGTTCTCGACGTGGGGCAGGGTGACGCGATCGCTGTACGCACTCCCCATGGCCGCTGGATTATAGTGGACGGCGGACCGAGGGTCCGGGGTTACGATGCTGGCCGTTCGGTGGTGTTGCCGTTTCTGCGAAGACAGCGTGCCCATTCCCTAGACCTAGTGTTGGTCTCGCACGGAGACGCCGACCATCTCGGCGGGATCCCGGCGATCATATCTCGCATGGCACCGCGACTAATAGTGGAGTCGGGGCGCCCAGTCGGTAGTGCACTCTACCTCGAATATCTTGCCGCGGTTGACGAATCGGGAGCGGATTGGCAGGCCCTGAGATCGGGCGACACTCTTGTCGTGGATTCCGTGGTGCTGTCTGTTGAGCATCCGAGTCGGGAATGGTCGGCAGGTAATCTCGAAACTAACGAAAATTCCCTGGTCGTGCGTTTGGCATATCGCTCCTTTTCCCTGCTCCTTACGGGGGACGCGGGCGCGGTTGCCGAATCCGCTTTTGTGCGCGGGCTATCGGTGGCCAACGTGCTCAAAGTGGGGCATCACGGGGCATCTACAGGCACGACGGAGTTACTTCTCGACGCACTGCGCCCACAGGCTGCTGTTATAAGCGTCGGGCGAAACTCTTACGGTCACCCCGCGCCTAAGGTTATTGAGCGCCTGTCCGAGCGGGACATACCGGTATTTCAAACTGACCGTGGTGGGACGGTAACGATTTGGACGAATGGTAGCTATTTTGACATCCGGCAGAACTACCGTCATTCCAACATCGCGAGGCTAGGTTGCATAGTTCGGGCATTGTTACGATCGAGAGGTTCATCATCGAGCAGGAGCGTCTGTTTGAGCAGGCTACGGGTCAGCTCACCAGCGTTCTCTACGACATTGCGCTAGCAACAAAAATCATCTCCGGTTACGTCCGCCGGGCCGGTATTGTTGACGTTCTGGGTTCAGTGGGCAAGACAAATGTTCAGGGCGAAATTCAACAGAAGCTGGACGTGATCGCCAATGAAACGATCAAACAAACTGTGGTGCACACCGGACGGATATCAGTTCTTGCGTCTGAGGAAGAGGAGGCACCGGTCCTGGCAAAGGTTGGGAGTGGGGAAGGCAAGTACGTTTTGCTGTTTGACCCGCTCGATGGCTCGTCCAACATCGACGTGAACGCGTCGATCGGGACGATCTTTTCGATATACCGAACACTCAGCACGACGGGCGAAGCCGGGCTCGCGGACTGTCTCCAGAAGGGTAGGGAACAGGTTGCCGCTGGGTACGTCATCTACGGGTCCAGTACGGTGATGGTGTATACCACGGGTCATGGCGTCCATTGTTTCACTCTTGATCCCAACATCGGGGAATTCCGTCTCGTAAACGCGGACATCAAGACTCCGCCGAGCGGTAAGTATTACAGCGTTAATGAGAGTAACTTCACGCGCTGGTCCAAGGGATACAGGCAGGCGGTGTTGGATTTCAAGGGAGCCACCGGTGACCAATCCAGGCACAAAAACGCGCGTTATATCGGGTCGCTGGTTGCCGACTTTCACAGGAATCTCCTGACGGGCGGAGTATTCATGTATCCTCCCGATATAAAATCACCGAAGGGAAAGTTGCGGCTGCTATACGAGGCGAACCCGCTGGCTCTCATTATCGAACAGGCAGATGGCGCAGCCAACGACGGGTCAACCCCAATCTTGGATATTGCACCCACCGAACTTCATCAACGGACTCCCTTGATAATCGGAAGCGCCGAGGATGTAGAGTTTGTACGGAAGACGATAGCTGAGGTCGACGCTGGCAGGTGAACGACGAGCAGCGAAACCAGTCGGGGATTCCACTAGACGTTTGGAATAGTTCGGGACCGGAGGATGAACAGCCTGGTGCGTTCCCGTTCACCAGGGGTATCCATCCGTCGATGTACCGGGGAAGGCTCTGGACCATGCGACAGTATGCCGGGTTCGGAACAGCAGCCGAGACGAACTCACGGTTTCATGAGCTACTGAATGCTGGCCAAACTGGGCTTTCGGTTGCGTTCGATCTTCCCACTCAGATGGGCTACGATTCAGACGCTGATGTAGCCGTCGGAGAAGTTGGCAGAGTTGGTGTTGCAATAGATTCGGTTGACGACTTGGCTGTGCTGTTCCGCGACATTTCGCTCGATAAAGTTTCCACTTCGATGACTATTAACGCCACCGCGTCGATCCTGCTCGCGATGTACGTAGTTGTTGCCGACGAGAACGGTGTAGGGCGCGATGAACTTCAAGGTACGATTCAGAACGACATTCTAAAGGAGTACATCGCAAGGGGTACGTACATATTCCCAGTTGAACCTTCGTTGCGACTCGTTACAGATACTCTCGGTTTCATTGCTTCTGAAGAAATGTCATTCAACCCGATCTCAGTGAGCGGCTATCACATCCGGGAGGCGGGCGCCACTGCTGTCCAAGAAGTTGCCTTTACCTTTGCAAATGCGATTGAGTATCTGAAGCGTGCCAGGGCCGCGGATCTCGACATCAACGCCGTGGCGAGGCGAATGTCCTTTTTTTTCGCTGCGCATAGCGACTTGTTCGAGGAAGTAGCGAAGTTTCGATCAGCGCGCAGGCTTTGGGCAAAGATCATGCGTGAGCAATTCGGGGCCGTCGATGAAAGCTGCAAACTGAGATTCCATACTCAGACCGGCGGCTCAACGCTGAGTGCACAGCAGCCGCTAAACAATGTCGTTCGTGTCGCGTTCCAAGGGCTGGCGGCTGTTTTGGGGGGCACTCAATCACTCCACACGAACGCGTTTGACGAAGCTTTGGCGCTCCCAACGACAGCTTCGGCTCGACTGGCGCTGAGAACGCAGCAGATCCTGGCCCATGAGTCCCGCGTTGCCGAGACGGTTGATCCTCTCGCCGGATCCTTCTACGTAGAACACCTGACGGATGAGCTAGAACTCGCAGTTACGGCTGTGCTCGATGAGATCGCGGAGCTGGGTGGTGCCGCAGTGGCAATAGGGCGTGGTTATTTTCAGGAGGCCATCGCTAGCTCTGCATACCGACAGCAGCAGGATCAAGAGACGGGACGCAAAGCGGTAGTGGGGGTCAACCGATTTGAAGAAGAGGAGAAGCATGCCACCGTACCATCGCCCGACTATAGATCGCTTGCGGATCAGCAAGCGAAGAGATTAGCGGAAACGAGGGCATCCAGAAAGCAAGGTTCATGGAGACGTGCATTGAACAAGCTTGCCCGCGCTGCCAAGTCGGATGTGCCCATGGTGCCTCTCGTCATCGAAGCGGTTAGAGCCCGCGC
>JAZFQE010000175.1:0-5731 GCA_036444955.1 Gemmatimonadales bacterium | reverse complement strand
GGTTGCATCGTCAAGCCCATTAGGTGACTTTGACCGCTTTCATGCCGAGGGTAAAATACCTGTGAGTGCGGGTGACGTAAAGCAAGCCATGGCGACAGTAAAAAAGTACTCATTCGAGTTAGCGGGGGCGGATGGGGGGCCGCTCAGGGGCGACGTGAGAACGGCCGCCCGCGGTGCCGGTCGCCCGGCAGTGGTCATATGCCACGGTTTCAAAGGTTTTAAGGATTGGGGCTTCTTCCCGCACCTGGCCGAACGCATTGCCACGGCGGGGATGACCACCGCCTCCTTCAATTTTTCGGGAAGCGGCGTGGGTCCGGATGGGGAATCGTTCAGTGAGCCTGAACGCTTCGCGGACAACACCTACTCCCGAGAGCTGCGGGATCTGGAGACGGTCCTGGGTGCTCTGGCCGACGGATCGCTGCTGGACGATCTGAGCGTTCCCACAAAGTTTGGTCTCTTTGGGCACAGCCGCGGCGGCGCAGCGGCGCTGATTCACGCCTCAGAAAACTCAGCCGTGGACTCGTTAGTTACGTGGTCCACATTCGCCTCGGTTGAGCGCTGGTCCGCGGACGTGATTGAGCAGTGGCGAACTGAAGGGAAGCTGGACATCGTGAACGCTCGCACAGGTGATGTTCTCCCCATTCGGACTGGAATCCTCGAGGACATGGAGCAAAACAGCGAGCGCCTCAACCTCATCGCTGCGGCCGGAAAGCTGCGGATTCCCTGGCTGATCATCCACGGAGAGGAGGACTTAACGGTGTCCGTCGAAGATGCCGAAAGCTTTCACAAAGCAGTAAACAACGAGATGACCGAACTAGTGATCTTGGGAGGAACGGGTCACACATTTGGTGCCCAGCACCCGTGGGTGGGAATGACGCCGGCGTTGAGCCGGGCGATGGATGCTACTGTAGCTAGGTTTGTGAAGGACCTCTTTTAGTCAGAGGCCTGCCGAATAGAGGTCGTCTACGTCGTAACTAGTGCTTTGAGTCTCGGAGGGACCGGGCTCGATCTTACGGCTGCGCAGTAACAGGCTCACGGCTGCAACGGTCACGACAGCAACTAAACCGACAGTCAGTTTACTAATGTGGGGCCTCCTTAGCGGGGTTTCCTCGCTATCGCTTCTGCTTGTGTAACGCGTCACAGCCCGATTTGTTTCGTGCCCGTCGTGTTCACACTTGAATCACTCGCCGCGGGCCTCCAAGGTCACAACCCCACCCGTGTGGATGAACCTGGCGTGGCCGAAGCTGCAGTCAGCGTGATCCTCACGTCCGCGAGGAATCAGGATTTGGTGTTGCTCTTGATAAAGCGGGTTGAGCATGAAGCTGACCCGTGGTCCGGACAGATCGCGCTCCCAGGGGGCAGGAGAGACCCGGAGGATTCTGGTCTGCTCGCAACAGCGGTTCGCGAAACCGGTGAAGAGACGGGGGTAGATCTGTCTGGGAACCAACCCTTGGGTGAGCTCGATGACGTTTACCCGCGCACTCCAGTCCTTCCGGCCATATTTGTGAGACCCTTCGTCTTCTACCTCCCGAGCGGACCCCGCCTGGCACTGGGGCCCGAGGTTGCTTTGGCGATTAGGGTGACGCTGGGAGATCTGAAAGCACGCGCCTGCCGCGCCACGGTCGATGCCCGGGGCTCTCTGCACCTGGTCGACGGCTACCGCATAGGACCCCATTTCTTGTGGGGACTCACCGAGAGAATCGTTACGCCGCTGTTATCTCTCGCCTCCTCATAGGTTCTGCCAAATTCGGCTTGACATCTCTCCAAAATTAGGCTACCATAAATTTGGTTTACGTCGAAGCTTATAGGTAGGAGACTTGCCCATGACAGCCGCTGTCAAAGATCCGCTTCTCACCCGGTCCACTGAGGACTATCTCAAAGTCATATATGAACTTGGGTCAAAGGGCGTTGCGGCCCAGACGAGCACCATAGCCGTGGCTCTGTCTGTGGCGCCACCTTCGGTGAGCGGGATGATGAAGCGGCTGGCCGAGAGCGGTTTGCTCACGCACACTCCCTATCGGGGGGTTGAGCTCACGGAAGCTGGCAAGCGCGCTGCGCTCAGGATGGTGCGGCGGCACAGGGTTCTGGAGGCGTACCTAACGAGCAAGCTAAGCTACTCGTGGGATACGGTGCATGAAGAAGCGGAGCGCCTGGAGCACGCCGTGTCCGACGAACTCATCGAGCGGATGGCGCTCACGCTCGACAACCCCAGGTTTGATCCCCACGGTGCTCCGATCCCCACCGAGTCGGGTGATGTAGAGATACCCGACCGCATTTCCCTGACCGACATTCCGGTTGGCAAGCGCGCCGCGCTTAGCATGGTTGGTGATAGGGAACCTGAGCGGTTGAGGTTTATAGAGTCGCTCGGTTTGAAGCCGGGTGTAAGGTTTGTGGTCATCGGACAGCAGCCGTTCCAGGGACCGGTGACCATCCAGATCGAACATGACGACCGCGAAGAGATCATAGGGCACGAGCTGGCTGAAGGTCTTCTCTGCACGATCGTGGAGGATTCGGACGATGAATGAGCGGGGAGGTCTCAGCAGACGGAGCTTGCTCAAGAGCGGAATACTGGGTGTCGCGGGACTCGCCGCCGGTAACAAGGCTGTTATTGCAGCTGAGAAGTTGGCTTCGACTGACCCGCACGACCCCAGCGCGGCGGGTACAGTCGGTCGCGTTACGGACGGATCGATCGATCCTATCGCCTTCCTGGAGTCCTTTGACTACGGTCGCGTTACGCGGCGGGCCGACGGAAAGGTGGTCCGCGAGTATGACATGCAAGCAATCGACCGGGAAATCGAGGTGGCGCCCGGCGTCTTCTACCCGGCATGGACCTTTAACGGACAGGTTCCGGGCCCCACTATTAGGGCCACCGCCGGCGATGTAGTTCGCATCAATTTCCAGAACCACGCCACGCACGCCCACACCATCCACTTTCACGGGATCCATCCGGCGAATATGGATGGCGTCTTCGAAGTCGTGGGTCCGGGCGAATCATTCGTTTACGAGTTCGAGGCGAAACCTTTCGGTGTTCATCTGTACCATTGCCACGTCAAGCCGATCAAGAAGCACATGTCAAAGGGACTCTATGGGGCGTTCATCGTTGATCCGCCGGATCCGCGCCCGCATGCCCGCGAGATGGTCATGCTGATGAACGGGTTCGATACGAACTTCGACGGTGAGAACGAGATCTACGCTGCGAACACGATAGCGTTTGCATACGAGGCAGACCCAATTCCCGTGCGCAAAGGCCAATTGCAGCGGCTCTATCTGATCAACATAACGGAGTTCGACCCGGTTAACTCGTTCCATCTGCACGGGAACATGTTCCATGTGTACCGCACCGGCACCAGCATGGCCCCGCACGACTTCACCGACACGATCATGATGTGTCAGGGTGAGCGGCACATCCTCGAGTTCACCTACGATCAGCCGGGTCGTTACCTGTTCCACGCCCACCAGGCGGAGTTCGCCGAGCTGGGTTGGCGGGGAGTGTTCAACGTACACGAGGCTTTGGCGTGAAGTCTTCGACCAAGCTCTGGTTTTGGGGGCTGCTACCCCTCGTGCTCCTCGCCCTGCTGTCGACAGTCGTGGTGCAAGGTGGTTTCGTCGATTTTATGAGGCGTGGCGTCCCGCCGGTTGAAGAGCTGACGTTCAATCGGGTCGTCCTCTCTCCCGGCTCCATCCGTGTGGAGTTGGTAAACGGGGGCCCGGACCCGGTCACGGTGGCTCAGGTCACTGTTGACGACGCCTTCTGGGAGTTCTCGATCTCTCCCGACGCCACCATCCCCCGTCTCGGGCGCGCGACGGTTGAGATACCGTACCCATGGGTGCAGGACGAAGCGCATAGCATCATGCTGCTGACTTCCACGGGGGTGACATTCGAACACGAGATCGAGGTAGCCACGGCTACGCCCACCCTGGGATTCCGGTACCTCGGGATCTTCGGTGCGGTGGGACTGTACGTGGGTGTCATCCCGGTTGCCATCGGCCTGCTGTGGTTTCCGTTCCTCCGCCGGCTCAAGCGGAAGTGGATCCACTTCATGCTGGCGCTCACCGCCGGTCTCCTTGTCTTCCTCGGAGTCGACGCGCTGGAGGAGGGATTGGAAGCGGCCGGGGCCGTAGCGGGAGCGTTCCAGGGGAAAGTGGTGGTCGTCGTGGGGGCGCTCGCCACGCTGATAGTGCTCGAAGCCGTATCGCGCCGGTCCCTCGGCAGATCGGACGCTTCCAGCCGGAGGCTTGTTGCATTCCTCATCGCCTTGGGGATCGGCCTCCACAATTTGGGCGAGGGGCTGGCAATCGGTGCTGCATATGCTCTGGGCGAGGTGGCGCTCGGCGCCTTCCTGGTCGTGGGATTCATGCTACACAACACCACTGAGGGTCTCGCTATTGTTGCACCCATCGCTTCCGACCAGCCCAAGGTCAAAACGCTTGCGCTCCTTGGTCTGCTTGCGGGAGCTCCTACGATCGTGGGGGCCTGGGTCGGCGGGCTCGCGTACTCTCCGCTCTTTGCAACTCTGTTTCTCAGCATTGGAGCCGGCGCGGTGGCCCAAGTCGTGATTGCGATTTACCGAATTGTAGCTCGGGAAACCGACGGAGCGGTGTGGACGCCGCTAACTGCGAGCGGGACTATTGCGGGTTTTGCAATCATGTACGGAACGGGACTGCTGGTAGCAGCCTAGCCCAAAGTGCTCCGCTGAGGGGTGGAGCCAAGGGTCAATCATCGAGCTGTAAGGATAGCGAATGTCAACACGCCGAAAGATCAATGCACTCCGCCCCTACTCGGTCGTATTAGCAGTGGCAGTCTGCGCGCCGATGGGTGGTCTTCACGCCCAGGAAGTCGCGCCTATGGTGACTGACAGGCCGGATCAAACGGAGTCGAGCAGCACGGTGCAGCCCGGCAGCATCCAGATCGAGGGGGGCTGGACCTTTTCCGAAACGTCAGATGGATTGGTCACGCTCGAGGGGCATTCCATCCCTCAACTGCTACTGAGAATCGGAGCTGCACCTAACGTCGAGATAAGGCTGGGATTCGCCGGCTGGCAGCGCGAAGAGGTAAGCTCCCAGCAACTACAGAGCGTGTCGGCCAGCGGGTTAGGTGATCTGGACGTGGGTTTCAAATATCGATTTGCCCAGGGTGGGCCAGATGGGTTCAGCGCCGCGGTGATGGGTACCATCACTCTTCCCACGGGCGAGCAGGGATTCACCAGCGATCGCGTCGACCCGGCATTACGGATCTCCGCCGAGAAAGACTTGTCCGAGAAGCTTGGATTGGGACTCAACATCGGGGCCTTGCTCAGCACGGAGGAGGATGACCTGGGCCTTAAGGACTCGGAGGCCGACCTGCTCTACACGGCGGTCCTTGGCTTCTCGTTGACCGAGCGAATAGGCGCTTACGTGGAATCGTTCGGTTTTGTTGGAGTGAGTGGGGGAAGAGACGATCGGCATCTGCTGGACGGCGGGTTTACATTCTCTTTCTCAACTGCACTTCAGCTTGACGTTAACGGGGGCTTTGGCCTGAATGCCGCTGCGGATGATTGGTTTGTAGGCGCTGGAATCTCAGCTCGATTCCCCCGCTAAGTGTCGCGACCGGACTCCGCGTCTGAGTCCGCGAGATCTCGGATTGGATTCGGCTCTCACTCGCGGCGTGCGTTCTCCAGTCCCCGCAGCAGGCCGGCGAGCCTACGGTCACGGGCGGCGCGGATCATGTCAATCTTGCCAGCGTAGGTTTTCT
>JAZFQE010000174.1:0-3478 GCA_036444955.1 Gemmatimonadales bacterium | reverse complement strand
GGATCTCCCTCCCAGTGGATGGAAATCGTCACCGTCGTTCGCCGCTTACTCATCCGTCGAAAGGTTCTCCGAGCACGAGTTCCAGAATGCGAGAGAGATCTTCATTGGAGTAGAAGTTGATCGTCATGCGACCACTGCTCTTACCCCGCATTGCCACAAATACATCCGTACCGAGCTTTGCCCGTAGCGCATCTTCGACCCGCCGGATCTGCGCATATTGCGGCGAGTCGTGGCGCGAGTATCTCGGTCGTCGCTTGCTTGGTTTCTTGCTACGTGCCAGCGCCTCGGCTTCACGTACGGAAAGCTGATCGGAGAGGATGCGTTCAGCCAACAAGGGAACGGTGCGCTGGTCACTCACTTGGAGTAGGGCACGCGCATGACCCGTCGTGAGCTTCCCAGCATGAACGAGGTCCTGAACATCCTGCGGTAACCGTAACAGCCGCAGCGCATTTGCCACGGTCGAACGATCTCGTCCCACCAGCTCGCCCACCTCGCTCTGCGATACGTCGAATTCATCGATCATGCGCCGGTAACCGCGTGCTTCGTCGATCGCGGACAGCGCATCGCGCTGGAGGTTCTCCACCAACGCCAGCGTCAGCAGCGTTCGGTCGTCGACTTCGCGAATGACCGCGTCGATCTTTTCCCACCCCAACGCCTCTGCTGCTCGACAACGGCGCTCGCCGGCGATCAACTCAAAACGGTGACTGCCCGTTGGGCGAACGATGACAGGCTGCAACAGACCGGCCTGATCCATCGAGTTCTTTAACTCTTCGAGAGCTTTCTCGTCGAAGGCGTGCCGAGGTTGATAGCGGTTCGGACGGACGGAGCTGAGTGGAAGTTGAGTCAACGAACCGCTTGCACGTGCTTCGGACACCGTGGGTCCGAGCAGTGCTTCAAGTCCGCGACCGAGGCGACGGCGTGCTTTGTCCATTAGGCAAACATCTGCGATGCTTTGCCAACGGTCGAATCTTTGGTCGGGTTGGTTTCGCAAATTTGGATGAATTCTTGTGCGAGAGCCAAGTAACTCTTCGCACCGACAGACTGAATGTCATACAGCAGTATCGGCTTTCCGAAACTCGGGGCTTCCGCGATGCGTACGTTGCGCGGCACAATGGTGTCGAACACCTGACCGCCAAAGTACTCCCTTGCTTCGTTGGCTACTTGTTTGGAAAGGTTCAGGCGGGCGTCGTACATCGTGAGCAGCACACCTATGATGGCGAGATCGGCATTGAAGTTTTGTTGCACGAGTTTGATCGTATTCAACAGTTGGGAAAGACCTTCCAACGCGTAGTACTCACACTGAATCGGAATCAAAACCGCGTTAGCCGCAGTGAGCATGTTGAGTGTGAGCAACCCAAGCGACGGCGGACAATCGATCAAGACAAAATCGTAGTCGTCACGCATATCCGCGATCGCTTCGCGCATCGCCGTCTCGCGCCCCGATCGGTTTACTAATTCTATCTCCGCACCAACGAGGTCCTGCGTCGCGGGAATGACATCGAGCGCGGGGAGGCTGACATGTTTTCGGAGAACGTCTCGCAGAGGCCGCTCGCCCACGAGGGCATCGTAGAGCGACAGATCGAGCACGTGACGGTCGATGCCGATACCACTCGTCGCATTGGCCTGCGGATCGGCGTCGACGAGGAGGGTGCGACGTTCCGCCGCCGCGAGAGACGCGGCCAGGTTTACCGCAGTGGTCGTCTTTCCGACACCGCCCTTTTGGTTGGCAATCGCTACAACCAGGCTCATTGTACTATAACTAGTTGATTTATAATGGTTTACACTATACTTACGCGGAATCGTGCCAGGGTTTGGAGACGAGCAGAATATAGGACACAAATTGCGGCGAGTAAAGACTTTTGGGGCAAAGATGCTATGTGGCTGCGTCTTTGGCACCGTAGGTAAGTCCGATTGGCTGAATCGCCTCTCTGCTGGAAGTGTTTCACGTGAAACAGCCGGGCTGGTCCGGCGGTGTTTCACGTGAAACAAGGCAAGTACGACGTCCTGTCGTTAACGCGACATCGGTCGCGGGGGGCTCGGGCTTGATCGAGCCCTACGTCTGGGCGGCCCTTCGTTGCTTCAATACCTCGAGTACAAGATTTTGCAGGTCACTGGGAAAGCACCGGGAATTCTGCCAGCCTGAGCGAGTGATTCCGGCCGCACCGTCCAGCTTCTGCCTGGCCTCCGTGCTCATGCTCAGAATGCCTCCATAGTCCAGGCCTGCCGGCAGGCGGAAATCCGCCAGCTCCGCCAACTTTCTCGCCGCTTCTCGTTCCCGAGCCAGTAGCCGGCACACTTCATTTCGATCTGCGCCGAGAGCCAGGATTCGTCAGCGGCGTTGGGAATCGGCGACCCTGAGCACTCGAACAGCTCCTTGAGGCCTATTTTGGGCCGCTTAACAATTTCGCTAATACGTTGTTTTTCAACAACTTGCCTTTCACAAGAGGCGCTCCATGTGAAACAGCCGGGCTGGTCCGGCAGTGTTTCACGTGAAACAAGGCAAATTATAGTGGGCCCTAGGCGGCCCTTTGCCGCTTCAATACCTCGAGTACAAGATTTTGCAGGTCACTGGGCGAGACCCCGGGAATTCTGCCAGCCTGAGCGAGTGATTCCGGCCGCACCCTGTCCAGCTTCTGCCTGGCCTCCGTGCTCATGCTCAGAATGCCTCCATAGTCCAGGTCTGCCGGCAGGCGGAAATCCGCCAGCTCCGCCAATTTTCTCGCCGCTTCTCGTTCCCGAGCCAAGTAGCCGGCATACTTCATTTCGATCTGCGCCGAGAGCCAGGATTCGTCAGCAGCGTTGGGAATCGGCGATCCTGAGCACTCGAACAGCTCCTTGAGGCCTATTTTGGGCCGCTTAACAATTTCGCTAATGCGTTGTTTTTCAACAACTTGACTTTCACCAGAGCGCTCCAGATATGGATTGAGCTGATCCGGCGCCAGCGCGGTGTCTGCGGCACACGTCAGCAACTCTTCCTCTTCTTCAATTCGGCGCTTCAGAGTATCTCGCTCCTCGCCCGTCAGCATTCCAAGCTCTGTCGCTAGCGGTCCGAGTCGCTTCAGGGCGTTATCCTGGCGGAGTAGCAGCCGATACTCCGAACGTGAAGTGAATAAACGGTAGGGTTCGTCCACTCCGCGCGTCACCAGATCGTCTACAAGAACGCCGATATAGCCGGCGTCTCTCCCAAGCACCACCGGCTCGTCCCCCTGACACCTGCGAGCCGCGTTGATTCCGGCCACAACGCCCTGGCCGGCGGCCTCCTCATAGCCCGTCGTGCCGTTGATCTGGCCGGCGAAGAATAGGCCCTCCAGGGCTTTCACCTCGAGCCACGGGGTGAGCTGCTGGGGAGGGTAGTAGTCGTACTCGATGGCGTAACCCGGTCGGGTCATTCTGGCCTGCTCGAGTCCCGGAACTGCATGCAGGAACAACGTTTGCACATCCACCGGGAGCGAGGTGGAGAGTCCGTTCACGTACAGTT
>JAZFQE010000173.1:0-2243 GCA_036444955.1 Gemmatimonadales bacterium | reverse complement strand
CGACGAACTCATCGAGCCGCTCCAGCTGGGCTACGCCAAGGGCCGCCTGGATATTCGACATTCGGAAGTTCCAGCCCAGCTCTTCGTGAACGAAGCGCTTGCTAGGCAGAAAGCACAGATTTCGCAGGCGCCGGCATTGCTCAGCCAGCTTCGCGTCGTCCGTGACGATCATCCCGCCCTCCCCGGTCGTCACGTGCTTGTTGGGGTAAAAACTGAACGTGCTGATCGTGCCGAAGCTGCCGCACGGTCGCCCATTGCAAACCTGGCCGTGCATCTCGGCAGCGTCCTCGATGACCTGAAGCCCATGCCGTTCGGCAATAGCGAGCAGCGGATCCATGTCAATAGGCAAACCATAGATGTGTACAGCCATGATGGCGCGGGTACGCGCCGTGATCTTGTCTTCGACCTGTCCAACGTCCATGTTCCATGTGAGTGGGTCGGAGTCCACCAGTATGAGCTTCGCACCAGCACGCACGACAGCGGCTGCACACGAGATGATTGTAAATGTGGGCATAATAACCTCGTCGGCGGGGCCGATCCCAAGGGCAGTCACCGCGGCATCGAGGGCGACAGAGCCGTTTGCCACGGCGATGCCGTACCTCCTCCCCACCCGGCGTGCCAGGGACTTCTCGAACTGTTCTACGAACGGCCCTTCCGACGAGATCCAACCGGTGTCTATACACTGGTTCAGGTACTTCCTTTCGTTTCCATCCAGGATGGGCGTGTTGACGGGAATGAAGTCGGACACCACTTACTCCCTCACCCTTACCTGGTCCGGTCGAACCCCTCCGAAGATGGTCTTATCCCCGTCCCCCACATAGGGGCCCTGTTTGACTTCGATCATTTCCACCTCTTCCACCACTTCAAAGCCGTGCCCGCCTCTCACCAGCAAAATGACGTCCCCCGCCTGGAGAATCCGGCTTTCCAGGTACTGTTGCCGACCGTTGTACAAGTCCACGCGCAGCCTGCCTTGTTTGATAAACAGTGCCTCCTGGGTGAAAGGCACCTTGCGGACCACGGGGTTGTGAACGTGCGGTTGAATCAGCTTGCCCGCCGGATGGCGCATGTAAGCAAGCTGTTGGGAGAGGTCTCCGGGCGTGAAGAACGTAATGCCTGGCTTGGTAAAGGAGTTTCGCACGATCAGCGCGAGGAGTTGGTCGTTGTGCCTGATCTCTTCAACCATGATTGAGGTCCTCCAAGATTGTTCTCGCTTCATCGGCGAGATGATCCAGACTGTACCGCGTCCTGACAAGCTCGCGGCAGTTGTTCCGCAGCCTTGTGGCCAAGGCTCGATCTCTTATTAGCGAAACGATCGCGTTGGCAAATGATTCCGCGTCATCTGCGATCAGCAGATGTTCGCCGTTTACGACCGGCAATCCCTCGGCACCCAAGGTCGTAGAGACGATCGGCACCTCACAGGCGGCAGCCTCCAGTATCTTGAACCGTGTCCCCGACTCGAACTTCAGCGGAACCACGGATACGTCTGCGTAACACAGGTAAGGCAGCACGGACGAGATCTTGCCTTTGACGCTTACGCCCGTATCATTGAGGTGGCCCAAGCTCCTGTCCGAGTCGCGCCCGACGATGTAGAAGTGTACATCCGGGACGTCCTTTCTCACCCTCGGCAGGACGTCGCTCAGCATCCATCGCGCCGCCACATCCATGGGGCTGTGATAGCGGCCGAACGTTCCAGCCAGATAAATATTCGGCCGCCTCACGTCGGGTGCTGGTGCAGGTGGATTTGTGTAGCTATCGAGATCGATGACGTTGGAAAAAACGCAAATGCGGGCCGGATCGCGTACCAACGCCCGGTAGTAGTCGGTGTCAACCTCGGACACGGCAGTCGTGACCTCACACAGCTTTACCCACTCCTGCTCCTCCCATCGCTTGCGCTCCCCCCTGCGTTTGATCATCCATCGCCTAAAGGGATTGGGCTGGAACGGCAGTTCCCGCAGCACGAATCTCGACCAGACGCTATCCGTGTCGCATACCACTTTGATTTCCGGCTCGATCGCTTTAACCGCCTTGATCAGCGGGAACGAGATATTTCCGTAACCAAACCACAGCGCGCCCACCCGGCGTGCGCGAGCCAACGCGAGAAGATTGCGCGCTTCCTTCTGCAATACATGTTCCCAGAGGGCGTGCCACCCACGCTGCGCCATGCGAATGTAGCGGTTCGATGAGAGCCGTCGCCCGGCAGGTGTATAGATTAGCTCTCGGCAGAACTGAGCATAATAACGTTC
>JAZFQE010000172.1:0-7222 GCA_036444955.1 Gemmatimonadales bacterium | reverse complement strand
GATCGTCGGGCGACTCGAGCGACGTAACGGGACCCGGCCAATAGCCGTCCAACGCCGCTTCGGTAAACAACTGTAGTTTCAGGTCGGAGGACGCGGCAAAAAGTTGTGCCAGTACCCCGCGGAGACTTTCATACCGCGGGTTCCCGACCACGCCTATTTTCATTTTGGTGAGAGGCTCTGCTCGGCGCTCCAGCTCAGGACGGTGGTGGCAATCCCCTCAGCGGTCAGGCCCACCTCGGCGAGCTGCCGGTCACGGGGGGCGTGCTCGTACGTGCGGTCAGGGACGCCCATTACGGCGACTCTCACACCCGGCGCGAGCATCTCTACAAGTCGTGCTATCTGAGCTCCAAAACTGTTTACGACGGTCGCGTCCTCAACCGTAACCAGAAGCCGGTGCTCAGACACTAGCTGTTGCAGCAGGTTGTCATCGATCGGCTTGAGGAAACGGCAGTTGACGACTGTCGCGTCAACCCCTTCCGCCTTGAGCTGGTCCGCAGCTTCCATCGCCGGCTGGCACATCACTCCAACGGCCAGAATCGCGATGTCCGAACCTTCCCTGAGAATCTCCCAGGTGCCGTACTCGATTGCTCCGATTTCAGCAGCCGGAGGCGAAGCGGAGGGCGCCTTGTCCCGAGGATAGCGCAGACAGAACGGGCCCTCTGTCCGAGCCAGCGCGCATCTGAGCAGCCCGATCAGCTCAGCCCCATCCTTGGGCTGCGTGACGGTCATGTTCGGCACTGCCAGCATATAGGCGATGTCAAAAAGACCCATGTGAGTCTGGCCGTCGGCTCCGACCATGCCTGCGCGATCCATGCAGAAGATCACCGGCAAAGATTGGATCGCCACATCATGTATGATGCTGTCGTACGCGCGCTGCAGGAACGTCGAGTAGATCGCCACTATAGGACGTAATCCTTGCGTTGCCAGTCCAGCTGCGAACGTGACCCCATGACCTTCAGCGATGCCCACGTCAAAAAACCTATCGGGCCACTTCTTCTGGAAGATGTTCGTGCCCGTCCCACTCGGCATAGCGGCCGTTAGGACCACGATCTCGGGATGCTCGGCCGCAAGCTCGGAAATTGCCTGCCCAAAAACCTTCGTCCATGCCGGAGGTCCCTTACCGGCCGGCTTCAGTTGGCCCGTCACCGGATCGTACGGCGCGCGGGCGTGGAACTTCTCTAGGTCGGGCTCCGAGAGAGGGAACCCTTTTCCTTTCTCGGTTACAACGTGAACTACTCGAGGACCACTCAACGTCTTGACCAGCTCAAACGTCTTGATCATGGCCTCAATGTCATGGCCGGCAATCGGACCGAAGTATCTGAAACCTAACTCTTCGAACAACATTCCCGGCGAAAATAGATTCTTGACGCTCTCCTCGACGTTTTTGGCAAAATCCACCATCCCCTTGCCGAAAACGATCGACGCTTTTTCGATAGCGGCTTTTACGTGCTCGCGGACTCGGTTAGTGATAGGACTTGCGATAACCGATCCAAAGTACTTGGGAATTGCCCCGACATTGGGTGCGATCGACATACCGTTATCATTGAGAACCAGTATTAGATCCCGCCCCGATTGGCCGGCATTGTTCATACCCTCGTACGGCATACCACAGGTCATGGCTCCATCTCCCACGACAGCCACAACGTGAAAATCTTCCTCTTTTATGTCGCGCGCCGTGGCCATCCCAAACGCCGCCGACAGCGCCGTTCCGGCGTGGCCCGCCCCAAACATGTCATGTTCGCTCTCGCTACGGCGCAGGAAACCGGACAGTCCTCCTTCCTGCCTGAGTGTTGGCAGCAGATCGTTACGTCCCGTGAGAATCTTCCAGGGATATCCCTGGTGACCGACGTCCCAAACGATCTTGTCTCTGGGGGAATCAAAGCAGTAGATCAGGGCCGTCGTGAGCTCCACCACACCAAGACCCGCACCTATGTGTCCACCCGTCTTCGAGACGACGTCTATCAGTCGCAGCCGAATCTCGTCTGCAAGGTTCTGGAGTTCGGAGCGCGGTAGCTTCTTTACGTCTTCCGGACCGTTAATCGAATCGAGATGTCCCATACCTCTCCGGGTGCGTTCAAAGTCTCACGACTGGCGATCGATTACAAACCAAGCCAACGAGCGGAGTAGCTCAGAATCTACTTCGACAGTGCGCAAGTGGTCCACTGCCCTACTCACGCAGGCTTCGGCTTCGCTACGAGCGGCTGCGGTACCTAATATAGTGGCGAAGGTAGCCTTTTGCTGTCGGGCGTCCTTCCCCGCCGTCTTGCCCAGACGTTCAGACGACGCCGTGGCATCAAGTATATCGTCCGTGATCTGGAAGGCGACACCTACTTCTTCCCCGAAGGCACTCACATGACGAACCGTATCATGGTTTGCACCCGCCGCAACAGCTCCAATGACGGCACTGGCCGACATCAGAGCTCCCGTCTTCGCGCGATGTATTTCCTCCAGTTCGGCCGCCGAGATTGCCTTCCCTTCAGCTTCCAGATCGAGCACCTGGCCCCCGACCATTCCACCGGCGCCTGCCGCGGAAAATAGTTCCTTGCCCATCGCGCCAAGTGTCTTCGAGCTGCAAGATAGTACCTGCCTACCACGAGCCAGAACGCGCGCCGCCAGCGGCACCATGCGAAGCGCAGCCTCGGTTGCCGTAGCAACGTCGAACATTTTGTGGGTAGTGAGACGCCCTCTTCTCAGATCATCATCGTCCATGCAGGGCAGATCGTCATGCACCAGGCTGTACGTGTGGACGACTTCAACGGCTGCGCCGAGCCAGGACACATCCTTCTCTCCCCCCAATTCCTGGTAAACTGCATGGAGCAGCGCGGGGCGGATGCGTTTGCCCGGAGCGAGCAGGCTGTAGGCCATCGCCGCCCCGATATCACCGGGGAATTCACGCTTAACCTCGTCTGCCAGCTGGCCAATGACTTGGTTGACGGATTGGCGCGCTGCAGCGAGAAACTCGGCGAGCTCAGATATCCATGTCTTCTGCGTTGAGCGTCCCGTCAGCGGCCTCCATCAGATGTTTTATCTTGAGCTCGGACTGCTTGAGTAGTTTTCTCGCCGATTTGAGTTTCTTGACACCCTCCTCGAATAGCTCGAGAGCGTCATCCAGGTCAAAGTCGTCGCCCTCCAATAGCCGCACGATTTCTTCGAGCCGCTCGAGGTCGGCACGGAAGGAGAGGCGATCCGTCATTCGGGAAGTCCGGTTACCTTTGTCTCAACCGTTCCGTCCAAGACGGTGACGTTCACCTTGGAACCCAGCTGGAAATCGGACACTCTCTTGAGCACTTGTCCCGTACCATCCCGCGCCACACTGAAGCCCCGCTGCAAAACTCTCAACGGGCTAAGCGCGCCGAGCGAAGCCGCTAAGGTTGTCAGCTTTGCGGTCCCAGACCCCACAAGCGAGTTGACTGCCGCCGAAAGCCTATCAGACGTGCGCTCGATCTTTTCACTTCCCCACGATATTCTAGCGGAAGCACTGGCACCCAATCTCCTAGCGAGTCCACGGAGAGCATCCTCGACGGCTACTTTGTCTGGCACCGCTGCTTCGCCGGCTGCCGACGGTGTCGGTGATCTAAGGTCTGCCACGAGGTCCGTGAGTGATACGTCGGTCTCATGCCCCACCGCCGAGATTATCGGCACTCTGACAGCCGCCACTGCTCTTGCTACAACCTCCGAGTTGAACACCCACAGATCCTCACGAGAGCCCCCTCCCCTGCCCACCACAACGAGATCAACATCTTCGATTCTGTTTACCAACTCTAGCGCGCGACATAAGTCTTGGTCAGCTCCGTCGCCCTGCACACGCGCAGGAACGACGAGCAGCTCCGCTAGCGGCCAACGACGCCCCATGACCGTCACAATATCGCGCAGCGCCGCCCCATCAATGCTAGTGACGACGGCAATCCGCGTTGCGTAACTTGGGATGGGTCGCCTGCGGGAGGGATCGAGCAAACCGTCCCGCTCGAGCGCCGCCTTAGCCTTCTCCAACTCAATTTGCCACAGGCCTTCTGCATCGGTAGCAAGCAGTTGTCTAGCCGTCAACCGGAACTCGCCCCGTTCGTCCCACACGGTGGGTTTGGCGCGAACGAACACCTCGACTCCGTCTTGTGGCTTGACAGTCACCCGCTGATTGTCTGATCGAAACATTACACAGCGAACTTGAGCTGACTTGTCCCGCAACGAGAAGTACCAATGCCCGCTGTGATACGACTTGAAGCCGGAAACCTCCCCGCGGACCCAGATTAGATCAAACCCGCGTTCTATTAGCTCTCTCGCTCTTGCGGTGATGTCGGCGACGGACCAAACCCCCTCCGCCATGCCGGCGCCTCCGGCTGGCTGGAAGAAGTCTAGCTCGTCCACTGCCTAGCAGCTTGAACGGTATTATGGAGGAGCATAGTTATAGTCATCGGTCCAACTCCGCCCGGAACCGGCGTGATCGCCGACGCAACCTCTCTGACGGGTTCGAAATCGACATCCCCGGTCAGTTTGTAGCCCTTGTCCGTGGCGGGGTCATCCACGCGGTTGACGCCGACGTCGATCACGACAGCTCCCGGTGCCACCATATCAGCGGTGACGAACTTCGGCCGACCAATTGCGACTATTAGAATATCCGCGAGCTGCGTAACACTAGATAAATTCTTTGTTCTCGAGTGACACACCGTCACCGTCGCATTGCCACCCGGTCCGGTCTGTAACAGGAGAGAGGCCATCGGGCGGCCGACGATGGTAGACCGCCCGACTATAACCGCATGAGCTCCCTTCGTCTCAATTCCGCTTCGGATGAGCAGTTGCTGTACACCGTAAGGCGTGGCAGGACGAAACCCAGAAAGATCGCCAGAGGCTACCCTACCGACGTTCACGGGATGGAACCCGTCGACGTCCTTCGCAGGATCCATGCGATCAAGCACACCGGAGGTCGAGATATGGTCGGGAAGAGGAAGTTGAACCAGAATGCCGTGAACTGTCGCATCCGAGTTCAACTCGTCGATTGTGGAGAGTAGCTTTTCTTCCGGCGTATCGGCGGCAAGGTCGATCTCTACGCTGCGAATACCGATTTCTTCGCAAGCCTTGCGCTTCATCCGCACATAAACCTGGCTCGCCGGGTTAGCGCCCACGAGAACCACAGCCAGCCCGGGAGTGATTCCGTGCTCAACCAACTTGGTAATCTGCGGCGCCAATTCCAGCCGCATCTCCTCGGAAATTTTCTTTCCATCTAGGAGCTTACCTGGCAAAATCCACCGCTCGCGTTTCCCTGATCACAACGACTTTGATCTGTCCGGGGTACTGGACGTCGTTTTCAAGGCGGCGCGCGATCTCTTCCGATAGTTCAGCCGTACGCTCGTCATCTACAGAGTTGGGGCTTACGACAATTCGAAGCTCTCGGCCCGCCTGAATGGCGTAACACTTCTCTACACCCTTGAAGCTCGATGCGATTTCTTCGAGCTTCCTCAACCGCTTGACGTACGTCTCCACGGCTTCTCGCCTGGCACCGGGTCTTGCGCCACTGGCAGCATCGGCAGCCTGCACGATCACCGATATCGGTGACTCGTGAGGTACGTCGTCGTGGTGGGCAGCGATGCAGTTGATGACTAACGGATCCTCACCGTACTTGGTCGCGAGCTCGACTCCCAGCTCGACGTGGGTGCCTTCGTGCTGGTACGTCAAAACTTTGCCGATGTCATGCAACAGAGCCCCCCGCTTCGCCTCTTGTGCGTCGAGCTTCAGCTCAGCTGCCATCGTCGCGGCCAGCCAGGCCACTTCGACCGAGTGCCGCAGCATGTTCTGGCCATAAGAAGTCCTATATTTCATCCGTCCCACGTAGTTCACTAACTCGGAGTGCATCCCTCTTATACCGAGCTCGTAGACAGCCTGCTCCCCAGCCTCGACTATTTGTTCGTCAACCTGCTTTTGAACTTTGTTGGCTATTTCCTCGATTCTGGTGGGATGGATGCGGCCGTCAGAGATAAGTTGCTCCAGCGCGAGCCGCCCGACTTCTCGACGTACTGGATCAAAGCACGAGATTATTACGGTGTCGGGTGTGTCGTCGATAATGACGTCTACTCCGGTCGCGGTCTCGAACGCACGAATGTTTCTCCCCTCGCGTCCGATGATCCGGCCCTTCATTTCGTCGTTTGGAAGAGCCACGGCCGCCACAGATTCCTCCGCCGCCTGAACTGGCGCCATCCGCTGAATCGCCAGTGACACTATCTTCCTCGCTTCGCGCTCCGCTGTCTGCTGAGCTTCCTCTTTTATCTTTCGCACAAGCGCGGATGCCTGCGCGCGAGCGTCGGCTTCGAGATCCTTGATGAGGCGCCTCCGCGCCTCATCCGTCGACAAACCTGAAACTTGTTCAAGGCGACGCCTGTGATCGCGTATTAGGTCCGCTAGCTCCGCATCTCGTCTTTCCAGCTTCTCCGCGCTTTTCTCAAGAGCCTCCTCCCATCCCTTCAACTCCTTTTCCCGATCATCGAGAGTATTCATCTTTCGATCGATGATCTTGTCCCGCTTGTCTAAGCGGTTTTCCTGCCGCTCGAAATCCTCTCGCCGTTTCTGAACTTCCCTGTCCCATGCTTCGCGCGCCTTTAGTGCTTCTTCTCTACCCTGCAGAGCCGCCTGAGCCTTAATAGTCTCCGCTTCACGACGCAGCTCCTGCGACTGGCGCTCCGCCTGATGCTTGGCGGATCTCCCCTCGGTCTCCGCCGAGCGCCGTTCTGATTTCCGACCGAAGAAATAAAAAACCGTCCCGGCGAAAATTGCCCCACCGAGGACGGCTATGACTACCGCAACCAGATCAACTGGCATATTGTATCTATCTCCAAGCGACGCAACCCTGAGGTCAGCCGCTACTTATCAACTGCGTTTTCGGTACCGCGAAATTTTGGTAGAAAACAATCTACCCGTCGTCGCTTTCGGAGGCAATTGATTGCTCTCCCGAGACGCGCTTCGACAGAGGGAGCAGGCGAGAAAGGCTGTTTGCGAGGGCGGTTAAGCGGTCGGCCATATCGATGTCTGCTTGGCGCGCCTGAAACAATTCGTCGGTGATGGCAAGAGCGGCAAGTATTGCTGCCTTATGAGCCTCAACCACTGCGCCGCTCACCGAAATTTCGCTTAGAGCCCTGTCCACGTGCTCAGCGACTTCTCGCGTGTACTCCTCTGATCGGTCCGAACGCAGTGAGTATTCCTCACTTCCAATCTTGACGCGCACGACCGTCTTCTTGTC
>JAZFQE010000171.1:0-7571 GCA_036444955.1 Gemmatimonadales bacterium | reverse complement strand
TAGCGGAAACAGCGGCGACCTACTAATCACCGAGAACAAACTCTACCGGCCCGGCCCGGCCGAGGATACCGCCTGGGCGGTATCGAAAACCGCACCAATGATCGTGTATTCGGTGCCCGGTCTGCCTTCATAAGGCCGGAGGATTATCCACAGAGGCGGGCCATCGCGACTGGCGTGTAGGTTGATCGAGCCATCCGCCGACTTTACATCCCCCACAATCTGCCACCCGCGAGCGATCAGTTCTCTGCGGTACCACGTCGCTACGGAATCAGTGTCGAAAGGCGTGAACATGCTACTCTGCATTGCCGACTCCGTTCCACTACTGGATAGAACGGTCGAGAGTGGGACGATCGGGACGCCGCGAAACACAGTTTGCGCCACAGACTCCAGATCGGGCTGAACCTCTTCCTCGCAAGCGGAAACAAGCACTAACCACGGCACGAGCGCAAAAACAGCGCCGATCTTAACAATCCTGGACCGTTTCACAGACAAAAAGCGTACCCAAGACTCTCTTCCGGAGCAAGGGATCGCGTTGCTGGGAAATCCCGCCACACCGTATATTGTTCCTACTTATACGCTCGGATCGTCGTAGGTATCGGAGGTCAAATGTCGGGTCACAGCAAATGGGCGCAGATCAAGAGAAAGAAAGCGACTGTAGATGCCAAGAGGGGTGCCCATTTTACGCAGCTGATCAGGGAAATTACAGTTGCCGCCCGTCAGGGGGGTGGAGATCCGGACGCCAATCCCCGGCTGCGCAGCGCCGTACAGAGCGCCAAGGCAGCCAATATGCCCAACGATAATATCGAGCGGGCAATTAAGAAGGGCACAGGCGAGCTCGAGGGCGTTGCGTACGAGGAAGTCACTTACGAGGCATATGGACCCGGTGGGGCGGCTATCATGATCGAGGTGACGACAGACAACCTGAACCGCACGGTCGCCGAGATTCGCCATGTTTTCTCGAAGCGGGGAGGTAACCTTGGATCCCCGAATTCGGTGGCGTGGATGTTCGAAAAAAAGGGTCAAATGACGATTGATGCCGGACGCTATGACGAAGACCAGGCTATGGAGGAGATCCTGGAGGCGGGCGCGGAAGATATCGCACTGGAGGGCGATCACCACCTCGTCACCACAGATCCCTCCGAGCTCCATGCGGTGGCCGAACATCTCCAGAAGGCTGGCATTGAAGTTTCCCAGATCGAGCTTGTCATGATCCCCTCCACTACGGTAACCGTCGAGGGTAAGGAAGCGGAGCGGCTTATCTCTCTCATGGACGCCCTCGACGAGATAGACGACGTCTCCCGCGTCTTCAGCAACTTCGAGATCGACAGCGAAACATTAGCCGCGCTATCGAGTTGAAAGGCACCGTGCTGGGAGTCGATCCCGGCACGAAAGCAACCGGCTTCGGACTAGTAGAGGCCACACCAGGACGGCCGGAGGGCACCCTCATCGAGTGCGGAGTAATCTGGACAGACCCAAAGCAACACATGTGGTATCGCTTGGATACTCTGTTCGAGGGATTGATGGAGGTGATCGAGCGACACGGACCGTCGGTCATGGCAGTTGAGACCGTTTTCTATGGAAAAAACGCTCGGTCGGCTGCGTCGCTATCGCAAGCCCGTGGAGTCATCCTGCTCGCCGCTGCCCGCTCGGGGCTGGACGTAAGGGAATTCACACCCGCATCCATAAAGAAGGCGATCACGGGATCGGGGCGTGCGGGCAAGGAGCAGGTTGCCTACATGGTTCAAAAACTGCTACGTCTCGAATCGCCGCCGTCGCCGGACGACGCTGCCGACGGAGTCGCGATAGCGCTCACGTCGCTAATGGCGAGGAACCACGGCTCGTGATAGCTGGACTGAGCGGAACTCTCGCAGCGAAGGACGGGGACCGTGTCACAATCGCGACTGCGGGAGGAGTGCTTTATGACGTTTCCGTCCCTCTTGGAGTGCTCGAGCAGCTGCCGCCAGTCGGTCACCGTGTGGAGCTTCAAACGGTACCCATCGTCCGCGAAGACGGGTGGGCACTTTACGGATTCAATACAGACAGAGAGAGGCTCATATTTCAGAAGCTCTTGGGAGCGAGCGGCATCGGGCCGCGGCTTGCCCTGGCGATACTGTCCACCCTAGGAGCCGACAGAGTGATTCACGCGATCCGGCACAACGAAATTGGCTTACTTTGCACCGTGCAGGGAGTTGGTAGGAAAACCGCGGAGAAAATGATTGTAGAGCTGAAGGACAGGGTCAAGGATCTTGAGGTTGGAGTGCCCTCCGATCCGGGTAGCAGAACGGTAGATCAGGCGGTGAGAGCTCTAGTCAACCTCGGCTACTCAACCGGTGACGCGGATCGCGCAGTAAGGACCACAGTGGCTAGGGACGGCGTTGGCAAGTTAGCTGATCTCATCAGACAGGCATTGCAGGGGATAACAGATACTAGATGAGCACAGCTGAGTGGGCGTGCACAAGATGTGGCACAACCAATCGGAAGCTGGTCGAGCCGGGCGTCCATCGGGCGGTCGATCGGTGTGTGAGCTGCCGGACCGAGCACATCATCGAAAAGGGGGACCGCCCCGTGAGATGGAAGTCGACTGCTAAACCGTGAACCGAGCTGAAATAACCACGCCCAAGGTCATGCCGGACGAACGTCCAGCAGAGATGTCGCTGCGCCCGTCTAGGTTGACTGAGTTCGTCGGCCAGAAAAAGGTCTGTGAGAGCTTACAGATCGCGGTAGAGGCGGCGAGAAATCGAGGAGAGGCGCTCGACCATGCGCTCTTCTTCGGCCCGCCCGGACTCGGTAAGACCACTCTGGCTATCCTCATCGCCCGCGAGATGGGGGTAAGCATCCGAACGACAAGCGGGCCCGTATTGGAAAAGGCAGGCGACCTGGTTGGAATGCTCACTAGACTCGAAGAACGTGATGTGCTCTTTATCGACGAGATACACCGGCTGCGACCCAACCTCGAGGAATTCTTATACCCGGCGATGGAGGATTTCAGAGTTGACGTCAGGATCTCAGATGGGCTCAACGCTCAAACCGTGCCCGTGGACATCAAGCCCTTCACACTCATCGGAGCTTCCACACGATACGGTATGCTCACGCCTCCGATGAGAGCGCGCTTCGGTCTGATAGAGCGACTGGGGTACTACCCTCCGCAGGAACTGCGCGAGATATTGACGAGATCAGCCGAGATCTTGGACATCGAAATCGATGATCAGGGAACCGTCGAAATTGCCAAGCGGAGTCGTGGCACGCCGCGCGTTGCCAACCGACTGCTGCGGCGTGTGCGAGATTTCGCCCAGGTAAGGGCCGATGGTGTGATCAGCCAAGAGGTTGCGAAAGAGGCTCTCCTCCGCTTGGCGGTTGATGAGTACGGGCTCGATGACATGGATGCCAAGATTCTGAGAACGATCATCGAGAAATTCGACGGTGGACCGGTAGGACTCAGCACCATAGCGGTAGCGGTTGGCGAGGATCCCGGAACCATTGAGGAGGTGTTCGAGCCGTTTCTCATCCAAGAGGGCTTTCTGCAGCGCACACCGCGGGGGCGCGAGGCAACCCCGTCCGCCTACAAGCATCTTGGCTACACACCACGCATAACTCCCCAACCGTCAAGGTTCCAAGGAGAATAAAGGAGCAGCGGCCGACAAACTCCGTGACCCAAGACCTAGTCACGCAAGATTTCGACTACTCCCTCCCCGAGCAACTCATCGCTCAGGTTCCCACTGCGATCAGAGACGACAGCCGTCTTCTGGTGTTAGACAGGAAAAGCGGCTGCGTCGAGCACCGACGATTTCGCGATATCGGTGAGCTCACCCGGCCGGGCGACCTCGTTATGGTGAATTCCAGCCGCGTAATTCCGGCGCGGCTACGAGCCACCCGAGAAAACGGAAGAGAGGCACAAGTCCTGTTGATCCATGAAGAGGCTGATGGAGGCTGGCTGGCCATGGTCCATCCAGGCGGCAAGCTAAAGGTGGGGCGGAAACTTTTTTTCGGATCGTACGGGACGGCATGGATAACATCCGTGCTCGGCGGAGGCGTCAGACGAATCCGTTTTGACGAAGGAGTTGACGTCAGGGACGTGATGAAGCGGCAGGGGGCGGTGCCCCTTCCGCCCTACATAAGGAGACAGCCCACCCAAGCCGACCGCGAGCGCTACCAAACTATCTTTGCATCCGAGGATGGAAGCGTTGCCGCTCCCACCGCAGGGCTCCATTTCACTCCGGATCTCGTGGCTTCCCTCGAAAACGCCGGCGTGGAATTCGCAGATCTGGTGCTGCATATAGGGCCCGGAACTTTCAAACCGGTCACCGTGCCACATCCTGAGGACCACGAGCTACATGCTGAGTGGTACTGCGTGCCGCGGTCTGCAGCGGAGGCAGCGAACCGCAGCCGCGACGGCGGAAGAATTTGGGCGGTGGGCACATCCGTCGCCCGAGTGCTCGAAACGAGCCGCACTGATGAGGGCGTGGCCGCCGGTTCCGGGTGGACAGACATTTTCATCTACCCGCCGTACGAGTTCAAGTCTGTTGATGTCCTTGTTACGAATTTCCATCTGCCTCGTTCGACTCTCCTGATGTTAGTAGCTGCGTTTGGGGGTCTCGAACCCGTGATGGCAGCATACAGAACTGCCGTTCAGCAAGAATACCGGTTCTACAGCTACGGCGACGCCATGGTAATCATCTGACGATGTTCGAGTTCGAACTCGAGGCAACTGATGGGACCGCGCGCGCAGGCACGCTCAAGCTGCCTCATGGGGAGGTAAGAACTCCTGCATTCATGCCCGTAGGAACCAACGCGACCGTGCGGACGCTCTCGTCCCGCGATCTGATGCACAGTGGGTCCCAGATGATCCTGGCAAACACCTACCACCTCCATTTGCGCCCGGGCGAAGAGACGATATCCCACCTCGGTGGCTTGCACAGATTCATGGCGTGGGACCGCCCTATTCTGACAGACTCTGGAGGATTTCAAATTTTCTCGCTAGCGGAATTCCGACAAGTATCGGACAGGGGCGTTGAATTCCAGTCGCACATTGACGGCCGGAAGCTCACGATGACTCCGGAAAAGGCGGTTGAGATTCAATGGAGGCTGGGGGCGGACGTCGCAATGGCTCTCGATCACGTAGTACAGGGTAACTCGGACAAAGGTGTTGCGGCGGAGGCGCTCAAGAGAACGATGCGCTGGCTCCATCAGTGCAAGACCCGACACGACGAGCTGGCGGCTGGTTCGCCCCAGCAACAGACGCTTTGGCCGATCATTCAGGGCGGCGCCCACCTGGACCTTCGTGCCAATGCCGCCGCGGAAGTCACCGGCGCCGCTGACTGGACCGGCGTCGCGATAGGGGGATTGGCAGTGGGGGAGACAAAACCGGTCATGTATTCGGTGTTGGACTCTCTGGAACCGTCACTGCCGACACACATACCCCGTTATCTTATGGGCGTAGGTTTTCCGGAGGACTTGTTGTTGTCCATTGCCGGGGGTGTGGACCTGTTTGACTGCGTGGCGCCAACGCGAAACGGCCGTAATGGGCAGGCCTATACCGCCGACGGACCAATCAACATTCGGAATGCAGCATTCAAACGGGATTCGGGACCGCTAGAAAATTCTTGTGACTGTGAAACCTGCGAAACGTATAGTCGGGGCTACTTACGACATCTGTTCGTAGCTCAAGAACTGCTGCCCTTGAAGCTATTGTCGCTGCACAACGTTAGATTCCTCGTTCGCTTAGGCGAGGAGGCACGAGATATGGTAATTGCGGGTCGCTTTACGGGTTGGTCCCGTGACTGGATTGCGCGTTACAAAGGACAAGGAGAGCGGTGAGATCAGACATACTACTCCTGCTGTTTGCGCCGAGCGGCCCAAATGCAGGACGGGGCATGACCATCTTTTTCCTCCAGATGCTGGCGTTCATCGCCATCATCTATTTTCTGATGATACGCCCCAAGGTTCAGCAAGAGAAAAAACACAAAGCGCGCCTAGCCGCGATCAAACGCGGAGACCAGATAGTGACGGCCGGCGGGATCGTGGCGGAGGTCATACACCTCAAGGACGATCGGCTGACTGTGAAGAGTGGAGAATCACGAATCGTCATCCAGCGAGACCGCGTCGCCGATATCGTAAATCCGGGATCAGAGGAAAAAAAGAAGCGGACATGAGTGTCATACCGATCCACCTGTTGGGCTCGCCGATCCTGCGGGAGAAATCGGATGAGGTAGACCAGATTGACGATGAGGTTCGCGAGCTCGTGCAGAACCTCTTCGACACAGTCCATGCTGCGGACGGTGTTGGGCTGGCGGCGAACCAGGCCGGCATTGCCAAACGGATCGCTGTTGTCGAGCTGGAGGACTCAGATCCAATCACTCTGATCAACCCTGTAATTGTGGAGCGAGATGGAACCGACAGAGCGGAAGAAGGATGCCTTTCTATCCCCGAAATTTTTGGCGAAGTTGATCGGTCGACCACGATCGTCGTGGAGACGACTACCCTCGGGGGCGAGCGTATCAAGATCGAGGCTGCCGATCTCGGAGCCCGCGTGATCCAGCATGAGATTGATCACCTTGACGGTGTACTGTTTCTCGACCACCTGAGTCCCCTTAAGCGCCGCATGTTGCTTCAGAAGTGGAAGAAACTCCGAAAAGGAAAGACCGGTTACATGCAGGAGGTTTCGCAGGTAGCCAGCCGCGCCTAGCGATGCGGATAGCCTTCTTTGGCACGCCGGAGTTCGCTGTGCCATCTCTACGAGCCCTATTGGGCGAGGGGTTTGATGTCAGTGTAGTCGTCACCCGCCCGGACAGGCCCCGCAAACGGTCACGATCCAAGTTCGTCGCACCTCCCATCAAAGACGTGGCCAAACAACTTGACGTTCCCCTCATCCAACCCGACAAACCGAACACACCTGACTTTATCAAGCACTTGAGCGAGTACGCACCAGACATCGGAATTGTGGTAGCCTACGGACACATTCTCAAACCGGCAGTGCTCGCCATACCGCGGCTCGGTTTGTGGAACGTACACGCTTCGCTGCTCCCGAAGCTGAGGGGCGCAGCACCCATCCAGCACGCGATCATTCAGGGACTCTCAGACACTGGAGTATCGATCATGAAACTGGATGAGGGCATGGATACAGGTCCGGTGTTGCACAAGCTCTCCACACCGATCGCGGAGGATGAGACCGGAGGGGAGTTGTCCGCCCGACTCGCCGAACTCGGCGCCCTCGCTCTGGTTGAAGCAGTTGCGCTGCTGACCCTAGGGGAACCTAGGCCCACACCACAGAATGAGAACGAAGCGACCTACGCTTCGAAAATCGACTCCACCATTGCAAGAATCGACTGGAGCCAAGACTCCTTGAACGTAGCCCGACGAGTGCGCGCGCTCGATCCGGTTCCCGGTTGCTGGTCCGAGATCGAGGGCCGTAGAGTCCAACTCTTTGGCCCGACACCGAGCGAGGGAACGGGCGAGCCAGGCGAAGTCATCGCCACAGAACCGTTGATCACGGTCGCAACCGGAGACGGGGCGCTTCAATTCCTCGATGTCCAACCGTCCGGGGGGCGGCGTATGCCGGCGCCCGACTGGGCCCG